>JAESQH010000035.1 GCA_016765235.1 Paracoccaceae bacterium | reverse complement strand
GTGATCGAGAAATATATCATCGACAATCTTGGCCCCAAAGCCATCGCGCGCGATTTGGCGGCCACAGCGAAAGTCCTCGCCCGTTTCGGCCCGCGCCTTCCGGCATTGGCAGAGGCGGCGTTAATAAACCTTAATAAAACGCCCGACCCCGCCCCCAAATTCGGCCCGATATTCTGGGTGTTATGCGGTATTGCTGTGGGTGTCGTGGCGACTTTGCTGCTGATTAACTAATGTATTGAAATCTTCGTGATACGTGCCTGTCAGTGGGCGACTCCGTTAAGTATTTCACATAGCCTTGCGCGTACCATCCAGCGCTTCGCGGATTTTGTTAAGCAATTTGAAAGGCACCGTAATGGATTTCCTACTAAACGCCCTTAATCCGGTGTCAGATGTGTTGGCGGGTCTGCTTGTATTGGCCTTCGGATTTGTGCTGGGAACGCTGGTCGTGTTTTACATAATCGACGTGCGCCAAAGCAAAGACGCGATACGGCGTAACTTTCCGGTGCTCGGTCGTTTCCGGCATCTTTTCAGCAGCCTGGGCGAATTTTTTCGCCAATATTTCTTCGCCATGGACCGTGAAGAGATGCCGTTTAACCGCGCCGAACGCGACTGGGTCGAAAAATCCTCTGAGGGTGCGACAACACTATTGCGTTTGGTTCCAGCAAGGTAATGACCCATCCGGGTACCCCGATTTTCGTGAACTGCCCGTTCCCGATGCTTGACGAAGACGCCGAAGACACTCCTGCAGTCGTGATCGGTCCATATGCTCGCGAACCGTATGCGACGAAATCCCTGATAAACATATCGGGCATGAGCTTTGGCGCGATCTCCAAACCCGCCGTGCGCGCCCTTTCTGCAGGCGCAAAAATGGCGGGTTGCTGGATGAACACCGGCGAGGGCGGCCTTTCGCCCTATCACCTAGAAGGCGGTTGCGACATCGTTTTTCAGATGGGAACGGCCAAATACGGCGTACGAAATGCGGACGGCGGACTGGACGATGAAAAGCTGCGTGAAGTCGCGGCGCACCCCGAAGTGAAGATGATCGAGTTGAAGATGAGCCAAGGCGCCAAACCCGGTAAGGGCGGCATTCTTCCCGCCGCCAAAGTTACGCCNGAAATNGCNGCAATACGAGGTATTCCNNCGGGGGAGGCCTCNATCTCCCCGAACCGCCACCCCGAGATCGACAATGTTTCGCAGTTACTGGATTTTATTGCACACACCCGCGAAATCACAGGTCTGCCGGTTGGTTTCAAGGCGGTGATTGGCGGGTATGGCTGGATTGCGGATATGTGTAAAGAAATTCACATTCGTGGAATTGAGAGTGCCCCGGATTTCATCACCATTGACAGCGGTGACGGCGGCACCGGCGCGGCCCCGATGCCACTAATGGATAGTGTTGGGCTAACGATTAAGGAATCCTTACCAATTGTGGTGGACACATTAGTCAGATACGGCCTTCGGGACCGGATCAAGGTCATAACGTCCGGCAAATTGATCACCCCCGCCGACGTTGCGTGGGCGTACTGCGCGGGTACAGATTTTGTGACGTCGGCGCGTGGCTTCATGTTTGCGCTCGGCTGTATTCAGGCCTTGAAGTGCAACAAAAACACTTGCCCGACGGGGATCACGACGCATAAAGAAAGCCTGCAAAACGGCCTTGATCCAGTGGAAAAATCCATTCGGGTTAAGAATTTTGTAGGGAAAATTAACTACGGCACAAATCTGATAGCTCATTCCTGCGGCGTCCCGCACCCACGTGCATTGGCGCGTAAACATTGCCGAATTGTGCAGCACGGGTCGGTCTCCGTATCAATGGCTGATCTACAGCCCAAACCCGAAATCCTTAATGAATATCGGTTGGAGGCGCGGAATTCGTAACGAATTGTTAATACTTATTAATCAGATAGCAACGTTACCCGTTAAATACCCGTTAACCATCGTGCCCTAAGGTTTCTTCCTGAACAGGAGGAAAACATGACCGCAGTAGATATGATTCGCGAAGGATTTGGCGTTTGGGCGGACGGGGTTCTTGTCGAAAATATGTACACGACTCCGACTGTATTCACGCTGTTGTTTCTGTTTGGATTTTTAGCCACCGCGGTCCTTAGAACATTCAGGTTACCGCGCACGGTTGTGGCTGATGTTCCCGGATCTCTCACTGCCGAGGGGCGCGAGATTATCGACGATGCCAACACCGCCCGATTGCTTGAACTTGAAACCGAGGTAACTGCCTCGAAAGAGGCGTTGAAACGTTTCACTGAAACTTTGTCGACAACGTTCGCGCATCTGTCTGGCGGGCTGGCGATTTTTGATGCGGACAAGACCTTATACTTGTTTAACCCCGCGCTCGTGGACCTTCTGGATCTGGACCCGGTGTGGCTTGCCAAACGCCCCAGTATTGCGGATTTCATCGCCATGTTGCGGGAAAAACGGCACCTGCCAGAGAAGAAGAATTTTCTGGAATGGCGTCGCCTGTTGACGGATTTAAAGGATACGGGACAACACAAAAGGTACGATGATGAATGGATGTTGCCTGACGGGCGTGTTTTTCACGTCACCGGACAACCCCACCCAAGGGGCGCAGTCGCGTTTATGTTCGAGGATATATCAGCGCAAGTTACCGTTGAGCGGCGGCACCGTCTCGAAGTGTCGTTAAACCAAAGTATTCTGAACGGGCTGTCTGATGCGGTCGTTGTAGTAAATGCGTCGGGGACCGTGAAATTCACTAACACCGCGTTGGTTGACCTGTTCGGAGCAGCGTTTTGTGAAGCGCTCGTTAAGTGCGGGATTTCGAAACTTCCGTTAGATGAGTTGATGGTCGCTGATACATCTGGTTTTTGGCTAAAGCTGAAAACCTGTGTTGCTGCACCCAAACGCCTCGCACCGTGGGAGCAACATCTGACGGCGAAGGATAACTCGAATATTTTCGTAAATGTTTTGACTTTACCAGACGGCTCGACGTTGGTGGTATTCAAGGTCAGCCCCAAAATAGCCAGTGCGGGTTTGCCCGCTTTGGACGACCTAGCCGATCCGCTACATTTTGCCAATCTCGAAACCATGCTTCACAAACGCGAAATTTCGTTCGACCATTCCGGTTTTGATCTAGATTGTGTAGATCACGGCGGTACAGTCAAAACACGACGTATCCTGTGGTATTTGGCAATTTCAACCGCCAATCGGTGTCGAAATGGTGGTAAAATCGTTTTGTCCTCGCGTGTTGAGGGGCAACACACAGCTCTAACATGCTACATATCCAAGGCCGATCATCTAGAAGGGGCGCAGGAAGACGTCGCTGGCAATTTGCTAAAGTTGTTGGCGAGACAGGCTGATGGTGGGGATTCTTGGGCATATGATGCCGAAAATGATCCCTTCACGGTGCTTTTCAAAGCGCAAAAACCGTTGAAACTGTCAGCATTGTGATTTGACTATCTACTGATTTGTCAGGCATCGACTGACGGCGTCCTTCCAGCCCGAATATTTAGATTCCCGTGTTTCTGCGTCCATTGATGGCGTAAACCGCTGCTCCAAATTCCAGTTATCGGCAAAACCGGATTGATCAGGATACATTCCGGAATGCATTCCAGCCAGCCATGCGGCCCCCATTGCTGTTGTTTCAAGCACGTTCGGCCGATCCACAGGTGTGCCCAGTATGTCTGACAAAAACTGCATGGCCCAATCGTTCGCGCTCATTCCGCCATCGACCCGAAGGATGCCCTTTGCGCCATCCGCCCAGTCGTTCTGCATGGCCTCCAGCAAATCGCGAGTTTGATACCCAACGCTTTCCAGCGCGGCGCGAGCGAAATCGTTTTGGTTCGAACTTCGCGTAAGTCCGAAAATAGCCCCGCGGCATTCGGCATCCCAATAGGGCGCCCCAAGGCCGGTAAACGCGGGAACCATGTAAACATTCTGGTCATCGCCCGCCGCCTCGGCCATCTTTTGGGTTTCGCTAGCGTGCCCAACAATCCCGAGACCGTCGCGCAGCCACTGCACCACCGCACCCGCGACGAAAATCGAGCCTTCCAACGCGTAGGTGGTTTTCCCGTCCAACTGATAAGCGATCGTTCCCAGCAACCGATTTCGCGACGTTACAAGTTGGTCACCGGTATTCAGCAGGGCAAAACATCCGGTCCCGTAGGTTGATTTCATCATTCCCGGCGTGAAACAGGCTTGCCCTATAGTGGCAGCTTGCTGGTCACCGGCGATGCCGTGAATAGGAATCGATCCGCCAAGCATGTCAGGGGCGGTGACGCCGAAACCCGAAGCGCAATCGTGAACTTCGGGCAGCATGTTCATTGGAATGTCCAGAATTCGACAGATTTCCGCGTCCCAATTCCCGCCGCGAATGTCGTATATCATCGTGCGCGCCGCATTGGTTGCGTCGGTTGCATGGGTTTTGCCGTCCGTCAATTTCCACAACAGGAAACAATCAACGGTTCCGAACAAAAGCTTGCCGTCGGTAGCCTTGGCACGTGCACCTTCTACATTGTCCAGTATCCACTTGATTTTGGTGGCCGAGAAATACGGATCCAGAAGCAAGCCGGTTTTCCGAGTTATCATCGGCTCCAACCCATCCGCTTTTAAGGATTTGCAAATATCCGAGGTGCGCCGGTCTTGCCAAACAATGGCGTTATAAACTGGTTGCCCGGTTGCCTTATCCCAAACAATTGTCGTCTCACGCTGGTTGGTAATACCGATCGACGCGATATNTGAAGCNTGCACNCCGTGCNTTTTCATAACCTCGCGGCACATTTNNATGGTGGTTGCCCAGATTTGATCCGGTTCATGCTCCACCCANCCAGANGCAGGGAAATGCTGNGTGAACTCNTTTTGCGCNGTGGCCGCGATTTGCATCTCCTCATCAAAGAGAATTGCGCGGCTGGAAGTGGTTCCCTGATCGATGGCGAGAATGTATTTCATCGTAACCCCTTAGATGATCTGTTTGGCGCCACGGTATCAGATGCAATGGGGGAGAGTAGTAAAATTATACTCCTAAGATTGAGGCATTCGCACCGCAGCCGCGTCATCCGCCTGAAGAGTAGTGCCATCTTCAAATATCAAAACGATATTGCCGCGGTCTAGGCGAACTTCGGTTATCAGATCGAATACAGACCCAGGAATTGTTTCAAGTAAGTTGCCACTCGCGTAACTTTCGACTTCAAAACTGTATCGCCCAGCCGGAGCTACCCCGGTTCCTTGCGTACTGCCGTCCCATGCGACTGTGTCTGAATTTGGGTTGAATTGTTGAGTGTAGATAATCGCAGCGCTTTCATCGCGAACAACGAGGCGGGCCGATTCCGCTGATGGGTGTGTCGAGACGCTGACATCGATTGTTCGACCATCAAAACTGGTGGCCCCTTCGCGGCTCACCTTTTTATCGAGCCATTCAGTTAAGTTTCCCGTAGTTTTTGCCGCGAGTAATTCGAGCAGTTCATCCAGTTTACTATTGGTTTCAGTCTGTTGCTCCACCGAAGAGAAGCTGGCCAACTGGGAGACGAATTCCGTGGAATCCATGGGCTCCGTTGGATCCTGATTTTTCATCTGCGCCGTTAATAGAGACAAAAACATCTGATAGTCGCTATCGCTGGCGGCATCGGCCTCTGGCGTGGGAACGGTTGCGATAGTTGATCGTGACGCGGTTGAAACATCGTTTGTTTGCATAGGGTTTTTCCTTGGTTAAAGGCGAATATCTAGACTGCCGGATTGGGATTGTAGGATTATCTCCCTCGCCGAAGTTTCTTCGACGTGTTCTGGAGAGAATTGCGGAAATCGGACCTTACCGTCCTCGAATGCAGAACGTTCTTGTTGCTGGTCTCGGTGTGAAAATTCCAGCGACGTTTCGCTGAAGCCGGATTTGGAAAGTTCTCGCGATAGCAGCTCAGCGTGTCGCCGCAAAAGATCTGAGATTTCGGGCTTCTCGCTGATAATTGTGGCCGACAGACCAGAGTCGCTTTGCGTTATGGAAATTATTACCCGCCCAAGCTCGGGAGGGTCCAATCGTATTTCGACGGTGCCTTTAGATGTGTTAGAAATTACGGTCGAAATTTGCAAAACAACCTTGGCTTCTGCTGTTTGTGGCTGAACCGGGTTCGGCTGAGTCGCGGATATAATACTTTGTAGAGGCCGTTGCGTTTGCAGTTTATCGGAAATTACCAGCCCAAAGTTACCGACATCAGTCTGTAATTCACCGCTGAATTGGAGTTTTGTTTCGGATGGTTTGGTGCTGGCAATATCACGCGAAACCTCCGCCGCCGGTCGTTGAGTAATTGTTTCCGGTTGCGCAAGCGGCGGCTTGCTGTCAAATTTAGATTCAGGCACCTTTCCGTCTGGTTGCACCACGATTTGAGGATCACCGGCAAATTTAATTTCAGACGGGGTCTTTGACGTTGAGCCAAGCTCGCTGACATTGGGTGTCGGAACCGCGCGCAAAATCTGGCTGTTGGCGGCGAATTCTAATGGGCCTATCAAGACGTTTTGAGGGGCGCTATCAGCAATTTCTGTCGATAGAATTATTGCACGCACCGACGTTTCAGCAGGAACCAATTGTTGCGGTACCTCAGGTGTGCCCCCTTCAACCGCAGGCACTTCAACGGGCACTTCGACATCTATACTAGGGGGCTGCACGATAGTCCCTTCGGTTTGCACTTCCAGTTGCAACATTTTCCGCAATATTTGTCCAACCTGTGCGAAATCGCGTGATTCGACGGGTCTTTGAGCTGGTATTCCCCCAGCTAAATCAAGTTCAGCTTCGAAGTCGGCCTCGGTGATGATATCCTCAGCCTCGATGCTGATTTTTGCGATGCCGTTTGGCGTTTTGGGGGATATTTCAGTCATTATGAGCGCCATGAATCCGTTCCTTTCGATCCGTTTCCTGAACTTTCTCCCAGATTAGTTACTATTTCTTTACCGCCTCTGAAGAATACTGATTCCAACGCAAAAACTTTGAGGCATTTTAGATGGAAATATCACCCGTAAACCCGACGGTAAAACACGCTGAATCAGATGTAGACCGCGATAAGTTCAAAGAAGTCGCGGTCGCGTTAGAAGCGAGCTTTTTGGCGGAAATGCTGAAATACACTGGTGCTGGCGAATCGCGAAGTTCTTTTGGTGGTGGAAAGGGCGAAGACGCCTTCGCAAGCCTGCTGGTTCGGGAGCAGGCCACCTTAATGGCCGAAAACGGCGGGATAGGCTTGGCTGAGCANATCATCGATTCGATGATGCGGAGGGCGGGAAATGTTTGATTCTTTTACAGCGCGCGGGCGCGCACGGATTATTTTGAAACTTCTAAGCGAAGAACGCAAAATAATCCTGAAGGGACCGCTGTCCGATTTGAGTCGAATTGCAGCGCGGCTTGTCATATTGGTTGAGGGTCTGGCAAGCGGGAAAACTGCGTTATCCGCAGCGGACATAGACGCGATTCACCAGGAGGCGGATCGAAATCAAACCCTATTGGAAGCCAGTCTTTCCGGCATGAAATCGGCAAAGACATTGCTGTCAGAGCAGCGCCGCGCGGCGACAACAATGGGCACATATACCAATTCAGGAGAGCGCTTCGAGGCACTTCAGAAAAGCGACGGCACGGATCGGATGGCTTAGGTGCAGACAATTTTATGTATTTGGATGGTGGGCGTTAAGACTCTGTTATCGAATATGCGTGCAGATTGAACGTGCAACCAAACACGGTTGGCGCGGCGGCCAAATCCAAACCCTCCGTATCCGTCAGAACGGCGATTTCTTGTCACGAAAGTGACGTAACATTAATTGCGGCGTCGAATGCGCCGCACGCCGAAGGAAAATAATATGTCTAGTATTCTAACGAACAACAGCGCGATGGTGGCCCTTCAGACTTTGAAGAGCATCAATTCAAATCTGGCACAAACACAAAGCGAAATTGCCACTGGTAAGTCGGTTTCGTCAGCCAAGGACAACTCGGCCGTTTGGGCGATTTCCAAAGTGATGGAATCCGATGTTAGTGGCTTTAACGCAATCAGCGATTCCCTGTCTTTGGGGCAAGCAACGGTTGCCGTTGCGTCGGCTGGCGCCGAGCAGATCACTGATTTGCTTACGCAGATGAAAGAAAAGGTAGTCGCGGCGACTGGTGAAAATGTCGACAATACGAAAATTGCGGCGGATGTTACGGAATTGAAGAATCAGATTACCTCCGTGATTGCTGCATCGCAGTTCAACGGTGCTAACCTGCTGAACACGGCGGGTGGTGATATCACCATTCTTTCGTCTTTGGATCGGGATGCCGCTGGTACCGTTACGGCAAGTAATATTACCGTTGCGTCAGTAGACTTCGAGGCAGGACTGGATCTCACGACNATTGATGTATCGACGTCTGNCGCTGCGGATACTTCATTGGCGGCAATAGAGGCACTTATCCAAACCGCCGTTGATGGCACGGCGGCACTCGGCGGTTCGCAAAAGCGTGTTGAAGACCAGGGTAATTTTGTTTCCAAACTAACGGATGCGATGAAATCCGGTATTGGCGCGCTAGTTGATGCGGATATGGAAGAAGCTTCGGCTCGCCTTCAGGCGCTTCAGGTCCAACAGCAGCTAGGAGTTCAGTCGCTGTCGATCGCTAATCAGGGCGCTCAGTCCATCCTGTCGTTGTTCAGGTAATGCAACAGATTCGGGCGAGTTTGTCTCGCCCGAATTAACTCATGCATCACCGACCTGAATGAAATTCGGGTTGCAACAGGAGAATTCTGAATGAATATCGCAGCACTAGCACATTCCGCATACTCGGATGTTTCGGCTCCGATCAAGACTGAACGTAGCACGGAATATCAAATTTTCGCCCAGATTACACATCGATTGTCCAAAGCATCGACAGATGATCTCGCGGGTTTTATCGATATGGCTGAAGCAGTCCACGAAAACAGACGGCTTTGGGCAATACTTGCGTCTGATGTCGTGGACAATGAAAACGGCCTTCCAGCGCAACTTCGCGCCCAGATATTTTATCTAGCGGAGTTTACCGAAAACCACAGCCGCAAAGTCTTGGCGAAAGAGGTTACGGCCGACGCTTTGGTTGAAATCAACACGTCCATCATGCGTGGTTTGCGGGCAGGCGGGGCAACACCATGAGCGGACTCGTCCTTAAACTGCGCCCGGCAGAGCGCATTCTGNTAAACGGCGTTGTTGTCGAAAACGGCGACAGGCGCACCAAGCTAAATGTCCTAACACCTAACGCAAATGTGTTGCGGCTGCGGGACGCGATCCACCCAGATGAGGCAAATACGCCGGTAAAACGCGTATGTTATATCGCCCAAANGGTTTTGGCTGGCGAGGCCGATCCAGTGAAGGGTCGCGATCAACTGTTAAGTGGAATAGAACAATTGAGTCAGGTTTTTACAGACCCTGACAGCAGAAAGCGGCTCGATTTGGCCACCGAGAATGTTGTGAACGACAAAACCTATCCGGCTCTNAAGGCATTGCGCGGACTAATAGCGCGCGAGCAACGGCTGATGGAACGGGCGCTATGATTGGTTTCCAGCCGATAGTCCCTCAAACTGGTTATGTCGGTTGGCGATTTTTGGAGCGAACTGCGGACGCGCAACGCGTGGCTTTTGAAAAATCGCCGGAACTGTCGCGTGACCTTGAGTATTTCAAAGAAAATATCAGCAAGGCGACCACAGCTGAAGCTCTCGTGAATGATCGTCGGTTGCTAAAGGTCGCGCTCGGCGCCTTCGGCTTGGAAGACGATCTAAATAAAGGCGCCTATGTCCTAAAGGCCCTCGTTGAAGGTACGGACGCGGATGATTCTTTTGCAAACCGGATGGTCGACAAGCGATATCAGGAGTTTTCGAAAGCCTTTGGTTACGGTAATGAGCTCGGAGCGAGTGTCGGGCGATCAGACTTTGCACAAAGCATTATAGCCCCCTACAAGGTTCAAAAATTCGAAGTCGCCGTGGGAGAGGCTGACGAATCCATGCGTCTAGCGATGGTATTTGTTCGGGAAATAGGCGAGTTTGCAAATTCTGATAGCGCTGATGAAACTGCGTGGTTCAAGGTTTTGGGTAATCCGCCTCTTCGGCAAATATTTGAAACGGCGTTTGGGTTGCCAAAGTCATTCGGTTTGTTGGACGTTGATAAGCAACGCGATATCTTTCAGGACAAATCCAGAAAACTTTTTGGTAGTAACTCTCTCTCGGTTTTTAAGGAAGTCGAGAATATTGACAAAATGTTACGAACATTTTTTGCAAGGAAACAGATATCCGAGTATTCTGGCATAGGAGTTCCGGGTACAACCGCGTTGACCCTTCTAAGGGATTCGGCGGCCGGTATGGCCAGTTTCTTCCAGTCTCGCCTGTAGTTTTAGGGCATCGACGGGGAAATTTTGTTCGCCCGATTGGTATCCCTGCATCATTCAGCGCGGACTAACAATTCACTGAGCATTTTGAAGCTGTCGTCGATAGTTTCCACGGTGTTTCTAGCGAAAAACAGCTCCAGTTTTGGATTCATTGATATTGCTTCATCAATTTCCTCGGAGGAGCCTTTCGCATATAATCCCGTGTGGATCATTGGCGCGGCTTGTTCAAAAACACTCAACGTCTTTTTAGCGGCACTAATTGCCACATTCTCTTCGGTCGTAGCGCTCGCCGGCAAGCAACGGGAAACACTTCGGGTTATGTCAATCGCCGGAAACCGCCCTCGTTCGGCGATCTCGCGTTCNAGTATTATATGCCCATCCAGAATACCACGCGTAATATCTGCGATTGGTTCTTCCATGTCGGATCCGGCAACAAGCACGGAAAATATNGCGGTAATGTCACCNGCACCTTCAGGGCCGGGGCCCGCGCGTTCAGCCAAACTTGCGATTAGGTTTGCGGTTGATGGTGGAAATGCCCGTAAACTCGGGGCTTCGCCAGCTGTCAACGCCACCTCGCGATGCGCCTCGGCAAAGCGGGTAATCGAATCCATCAGCAGCAATACATGTTTACCTTGGTCGCGAAAGTATTCGGCAACGGCCATNGNCACCCATGCTGCACGGCGCTTAACCAAAGGAGATTGATCAGAAGTAGCCGCTATTATCACTGCGCGCTTCATGCCCTCAGGCCCCAAAACTTGTTCTGTGAACTCTTTCAATTCGCGACCTCGTTCGCCGATTAGACCGATAATGACGATATCACAATCAAGCCCTCGCGCCATTTCTGCCAACAGCGAAGATTTCCCAACGCCGGACCCCGCAAAAATACCGATTCGCTGTCCTTGGGCGATCGGTAAAACTGTATTAAATACCGCGAGTGAAGTGTTAAGGCGGGCACCGAGGATCCGGCGATTCGCAGCAAGTGGCGGAGAGCGGCGCAATGGTACACTCTTTTCACCGCGATACAGGGGGCGCCCATCCAAGGGTTCACCGAATGCGTCGATGATTCTGCCCACCCAGGAATCGGATGGATTTATGGTGTTTGCACAGTTTAACTCAACCAGATCACCAATCGCGATCCCGTCACTCGGCCCGTAAGGCATTACGAGTACATGAGTTTTTTCTAGCGAGATTATTTCGCCAGAAACGCACTCGTTGCCCGATTTCGTGATTACAATCTGGTCGCCAACGTGACCGTGAACAGACAGACCACCAATTCGAATGGCTGCGGTTCCAACCGAGATCACCCGCCCGAACCGCCGTGATGCAGGAATTCTATTCAGGGCAGTTTGTAGCGGTTTGAAGTCAATGAACATGGTTAATCCTTTATTTGGGGTCTGCTTACCTTTTGTTCACACTAAATGGTTAAGAATCACCTTATGCATCGCAAGGGAGAAGCCCTAAGTTGAAAATTGATATCGGAATTTTGCAGATGTCCCAGAATTTGGCCATCCATGCATCGTCACGCCAGTCGGTCATCGCGCAAAACATCGCGAACGCCGATACACCGGGATACAAGGCACGGGACATGACTTCGTTCGCAGACAGCTATCGTGAAACCGGCAATATGCGGACGAGTAGCCAACCCGTTCGGGCTGGCCATATAGCGCTTGGCGCAGTTGGAGGCGGCGGTGATATTTTTGAATCAGCGGCATTTGGCGCTGAATCACCAAATGGCAATACTGTCTCGCTGGAGGATCAATTGGTCAGAGCGGCGGATGTCAAAGCTCAGCACGATCTCGCACTTGGAATTTACACAAAATCCATCGACATTCTTCGTTCCGGCATGGGCCGGATAAGATAGGGAGGGCGCAGAATGGGTGATCTATTAAGTACCATGTCGGCAAGCGTGAGTGGCATGTCCGCGCAGGCGGCCAGACTACGNTTGNCGTCGGAAAANATCGCNAATGCGGACACGCCGGGGTATCGGCGCAAACTGATTCCATTTGAACAAGTCGTCGNTGGTGCCGGCGCGGTTCGAACGGGGGCAGTGCAACTTGATACCAGCAATCTGGAACGCGTGTATGAACCTAGTCACCCGATGGCGGGCGAAGACGGGTACTACGAGGGCTCCAACGTTAACCTGATGATCGAAATCGCAGATGCCCGCGAGGCGCAACGGTCTTACGAGGCTAATTTGCGAATGTTTGATCAAGCACGGCAGATGACATCGTCTCTGCTCGAATTACTGCGTCGCTAGAAAGGCGAGAATTATGGATAAAACAGCACATATTGCATCACAATTATATACCAACGCCCAGAATATCGCGCGCCCGACCAAGGTGGAACCTGGCGGTTCGGATATGTTTGCGCAGGTCGCTACGGATTTTATGGACACGATGCGGGCTGGTGAAGAAGCTGCCAAAGCGGGGATGATCGGCACGGCTGATGCGTATTCTGTTGTGCAGGCGCTTGCGGCCAGCGAGTTGGCGATCGAAACTGCGGTGACAGTTCGCGATAAAGTCGTAGAGGCTTATCAGGAAATTCTGCGGATGCCTGTCTGATGGGTGCTGCCGAAATTTTTGACGTGCTTCGCGAGGGTCTGTGGGTTGCGTTGATCGTTGCCCTGCCCGTTCTGGGTGTGGCCCTACTTGTTGGCGTCGTGATTGGTCTTTTGCAGGCGTTAACTTCAGTTCAAGAAGTTACATTGACGTTTGTTCCAAAACTCGCAGCAATCCTCGCGGTGTTTTGGTTGTCTATGGGGTATTCCGGGCAACTATTGGTGAATTTTTACAAAGATCAGGTGATCGAAAACATCGCGCGTGGGTATTGAGGAAATCTTAACTTCTGCCCTTGTATAACGATTCTACTGCGCAAGAATGCCAGTGTATAAAGGAGTTTAGGCAAATGGGTACAACGGGATATATCACGCTAACCCGACAATCCGGANTGCTGAAAGAACTTCAGGCGGTTGCTAATAANATCGCCAACATCTCTACNACTGGATTTCGGCGCGAAGGCGTGGTTTTTGCCGAAGAAGTGCGCGCACTGGACGCGGAGGGTGGTGGCGTTGCCATGACATCGGCGCGGGTTCGGTTCACGGATACGGGGATGGGAAGCACGACACAAACAGGCGGCATGTTTGATTTGGCGATTGATGGCCCCGCGTTTTTTATGGTCGAAACCCCCGCGGGCGANCGTTTGACGCGCGCCGGCAGCTTTTCCCCCAATGCCGAAGGTGATCTGGTGTCGATGACAGGGTATCGTGTGCTNGATTCCGGCGGGTCACCGATTTTTATTCCGCCTGACGCGGGCAACGTGGGCATTGCGCAGGATGGTACTATATCAATCGGCGGTCGGCCGACCGCACAGATCGGAATATTCGAAGTTGAAAACCCACAAATCATGTTGCGGGAAGGCGGTGTCCTTTTTCGATTCGAAGCCGAGGCAATTCCCGCCGAAAACTCCCGCATAATGCAGGGGTTTCTTGAGGGCTCCAACGTTGACGCGGTAACTGAAATGGCCCGCCTGATCGAAGTGCAACGGGCCTACGAGTTGGGGCAAAACCTTCTTGATAGTGAAGATGAACGCATCCGCTCCAGCATCCGCACGCTCGGCCAAGTCGTATAAACAGGAGAATTTACAATGATTGCTTTGAAAATTGCCGCCACCGGAATGGCTGCTCAACAAATGCGGGTCGAGGTGATCGCGAACAACCTCGCGAACATGAACACGACAGCGTATAATCCTCGCCGCGCCGAGTTTACCGATTTGAGTTACCAACAGGTTCAGCGCGCCGGGACGGTTAGCGCCGCGGATGGCTCGATTTTACCGGCCGGTGTNCAGTTGGGCATGGGTGTGAANCCTTCGGCTATTTCGATGGATGTGGCGCAAGGTTCGTTAAANCAAACCGGCGGAGAGTTGGATTTAGCGATTGAAGGCGCTGGATACCTAGAGGTCGCGCTGCCGTCTGGCGGCAGCGGTTATACGCGCGACGGCGCGTTGAAATTAACCGGTGACGGCCAAATTGTGACGTCAGCGGGATATGCGATCATGCCCGACATTACGATACCGAACGACGCCCGTGATTTGTCAATCAACGCCGACGGCGAGATATTTGCGTATTTTGTGGATCAGGTCGATGCGCAGTTTATCGGTCAGTTGACTTTGGCGGGCTTCACAAACGAAAAAGGTTTGGAGGCGATTGGCGGTAACCTTTACCGCGAAACAGCCGCCTCTGGCACCGCGCGAATTGGNGATGCCGGGCAGGATGGTCTGGGGCAGTTCCGNCAAGGTTACCTTGAAGAAAGCTCCGTCGACTCTGTTCGCGAACTGACTGAATTGATCGAGGCGCAACGCGGATACGAACTGAATGCCAAAGTTATCACGGCTGCTGACCAAATGCTCGCTGCGACGACGCAAATCCGCTGATGAAAACCGTATTTCTGAGTGTATTCCTGATGTTTGCATCCGTGCTCGCGGTTGGTTCACAAACGGTTGTCGCCGCGAATGCAATTCGGGCGCGCAGTATAATTACGTCCGAAGATTTGGCGGTTCTCGACAAAGACACTATCGGCGGATTTTCAAACGTAGCCGAGATTATTGGTCTGGAAGCGCGCGTTAACTTGTATGCGGGCCGGGTTATTCGGGCATCCGAGATCGGCGCACCTGCGATATTGGAGCGGAATCAACTGGTTATGATGGTCTATAACACAGGGCAATTGACTATTTCCACTGAGGGTCGCGTGTTGAATCGGGCGGGCGTCGGTGAATTGGTCCGTGTGATGAATTTANCCTCACGTATGACGGTGTCGGGGCGCGTGCTTTTTAACGGCACAATCGAGGTAAACCCATGATCTTGCGCTGGGCACTTGGATTAACACTTCTGATCACTGGCTGTGTTCCATTTAGTGAAGTCGGAAGGGTCCCAGGCTTGACGGTTGTCGGGCAGGAAAGCGGGATCGGGATATCGGCGGAACGTGTTGCGATTGCCGTGCCGCCACCTGCGATGCCGCGCCAAAAGTATAGCCAGGGCTCGCTATGGAATTCCGGGCCAGCGTCCTTGTTCGGTGACAGGCGTGCGCGAAATCTGGGCGATATACTAACCGTGGTGATCGAAATTGACGATAAGGCGCAGATATCCAACAGATCGGGGTTGTCTCGATCCGGGTCAGGAAAGATGAGCATCGGTGCGCTTATGGGACTGCCGGAACTGGTGTCCGGTGTGTTGCCCGAAGGAACGAGCCTCGATCCGGCGGCCAATTTTTCCTCGACATCTACGTCGGGGGGCGATGGCAGTGTGTCGCGCAACGAAAAAATCACGCTGCGGATCGCGGCGACAGTGGTTGATGTTTTGGCAAACGGCCATCTNGTGGTCAGCGGATTGCAAGAAGTTCGCGTGAATTTCGAGTTACGCGAATTACAGGTAGTGGGGATCGTGCAACCGGAAGATATCTCGCGCAGGAACGAGATTACCTATGACAAAATTGCAGGCGCCCGGATTTCGTATGGCGGGCGGGGCCGCATAAGTGAAATGCAGCAACCCCGATACGGCCAACAAATTTTTGAAATTGTAGCGCCGTTCTAGGAGGNAGTATGGGTAAAATTCTTCCAATNTTGATCGNGCTTATCGGTCTNNGTGCCGGCGCNGGTGNAGGGATATATCTGCGACCGGCGGNTGTNACGCAGGNAAATGAATGTCAGGATGNCAACAGNAGTTCGTGCGANGNGCAGGTTGTGGACGATACAAATCGCGGCGAGGCAACCGAACCTGATCCAAACAATGTTTACTATGTGAAGCTCAGCAAGCAGTTTGTAGTTCCGGTNGTGAAAGACGGCAAAGTTTCTTCGATGGTTGTGATGTCGCTGTCGATCGAGACGACCCCAACAGTTGGGGATGTTGTGTTCGCGCGAGAACCGAAATTGCGCGACGCGTTGCTTGCGGTGATGTTCCTGCACGCAAACTCTGGCGGGTTTGACGGACAGTTTACCAGCAGCGAAGCCATGAATGATCTGAGGGGTTCGCTTCTAGAGGCAACGCGCGATGTGATCGGAGACGATGTATATAGTGTGTTGGTCACGGATATCTTGCGTCAGGACACTTAGTCGTTCGCCAAAGTTTGGGTGTCGATACCTTGCAGTTCGATCAATTGTTCCAGCAGATCGAAGCTGTCATCCAGAAACTGCCCATAGGATTCCAGCCAGAAGGCGGCAGGTTTCAGCGCGTTCGGGTCTAGGCGGCACCATTTTTCGCGACCGGACTTATGCTGTGTGATCAATCCAGCTTTAGCCAATATCTGGATATGCTTGGAGACCGCAGCCAACGACATTTCGAATGGCGCGGCGATATCTTTCACCGTTAAATCGCCTTCCAGCAACATCAGCAAAATTGCCCGCCTTGTCTGGTCGGACAAGGCACCAAAAAGTGCATCTAGATGAACATTTGAAGTCTCAACCATCTGATTGACTATATACCCACTGGTAAAATGATCAACCGAACAGTTGATTTTAGGTTTGCGAAGAATTCTACGGCGCCAACTGTGCCAGCACGTCGCAGGCAGATAATATCCATATAATACAAAGGATTACATTGACCAAACACCCTGCAACACATGCTTGACACAGCACGCCCAGATACATATTGTCCGCGCAAATGCTCCCGATAGGGAATCTATGTTNTAAGAGGCTGGAAAAGGAGGGTATTGGATGACCGATACACCAGATCCGGAAAAACTCGAAGCACTGGATGCGCGGATCAAGGCGGCGAAAGCCGCAATCGAGCCCGCCCCAAGACGGGAGAGCAAGTACGAGAAGGCCAGTTTGGCTTGGCGTATGGTTTTAGAGCTCGTCATCGGAATGGCGATGGGCATGGGTATTGGGTTTGGGCTGGATAGCCTGTTCGGGACGCTCCCGATCTTCCTGATATTGTTTTCGTTGTTGGGCTTTGCGGCCGGTATTCGCGTAATGATGCGGACCGCCGAAGAGGTTCAAAGGCAAAAGGTCGAGAGATCGACCAAGGATTAAAATGGCCAACATAGGCCAAAAGCGAGGGTAGATCGTGTCTGTTGATAATATAGCCGAAGAAGCATCAAGCGGTTTCAACATCCATCCAATGGACCAGTTCATCGTCAAGCCGTTGTTCGGTGACGGCGCAATCCAGTGGTATACACCCACGAATGCCGCGCTCTGGATGGGATTAGCGGTTCTGGCAGCCTTTGTTTTGCTAGTGATCGGTTCGCGGGGCCGTGCAATGGTTCCCAGCCGCAGCCAATCAATCGCCGAGCTAACCTACGGTTTCGTTCGCAAAATGATCGAGGATATCACCGGCAAAGAAGGCCTGAAGTATTTTCCCCACATCATGACCGCGTTTCTGTTCATTCTGTTTGCGAACCTGCTGGCCTTGTTGCCTTACAGTTTTTCCGTCACATCACAGATCGCGGTCACCGGTATTCTTGCCGCAACCNTGNTTATCAGCGTGACCGTTCTGGGGTTCGTGATTAACGGTCCATCTTTTATCAAGCTCTTCTGGGTGTCCAGCGCGCCGTTGGCCTTGCGCCCCGTGCTGTTCCTGATCGAGATGATTTCGTATTTTGTCCGCCCCGTCAGCCATTCCATCCGTCTTGGTGGAAACCTTATGGCTGGTCACGCGGTGGTCAAAGTGTTCGCCGGTTTCGCCGGCGCACTGGGGATTGGGGCTATTATCCCGATAACCGCAATTGTCGCGGTCTACGGCCTCGAACTACTCGTAGCCTTCATTCAGGCTTATGTTTTCACAATCTTGACTGTGGTGTACCTCAAAGATGCGTTGCATCCGGCACACTAGGTTTAACAAACTAATCTAGATATTCTAAAAAAGGAGAATACTATGGAAGGCGATATCGCAGTAATGGGTCAAATGATCGGTGCAGGCTTGGCAAGCATCGGTATGGGCGGCGCTGGTATTGGTGTGGGTCTTGTTGCAGGTAACTTCCTGTCAGGCGCACTTCGCAACCCGGCAGCAGCCGGCGAGCAGACAGCTACGTTGTTTATCGGCATCGCGTTTGCGGAAGCTTTGGGGATCTTCTCGTTCCTCGTAGCCCTTCTGCTTATGTTTGCTGTTTAAGCAAAACACCAAATTGCGGTCACGATACGCGTGGCTGTAAATGGATTGCATCGGGCGGCGCTTAGGCGCGGCCCGCCCTGCTATCGGAGAATATCATGGCAAATCATGAAGCCGAAGAAGTAGTCGAAATAGTCGAGTCTACCGTAGGTATGCCACAGCTCGATTTTTCGACATTCCCGAACCAGATTTTCTGGTTGGTGGTGTCCATTGTCGTTCTGTACTTCATCGTTGCCAAAGTGGCGCTGCCACGTATCGGTTCGGTGATCGAAGATCGTCACAACGCTGTGGCAAACGATATCGAACAGGCCGCCGAATTCAGACGCAAAGCGGAAGAAGCAGAGGCAGCCTATAACGCCGCCCTGACCGAAGCCCGCGCCCAGGCAATGCAAATTGCTGGTGAAGCCAAAGCCGAGATTAAGGCAGACGTTGACGCGGCAATCGCCAAGGCCCACGCTGAAATCTCCGCCAAGGCCGCTGAATCCGCGGTTCGCATTGATGAAATCCGCGCAAGCGCATTGAAAGCTATCGAAGAAGTTGCAGGCGTTGCCGCCGTAGACATTGTCGCTGCCATCATGCCGTCCGCTTCGGATGCCAAAGCACTTAAAGCAGCCGTTGCTGCACGTCTGAAAGGGTAACACGATGAAGCGTATATCCCTCCTTGCCACGGCGCTTTTGATCGCGACGCCAGCATACGCCAAACCGGGCGTTGCCTGGTATAGTCTGGATGACACGAATTTCGTTGTTCTGATCGCCTTCACCGGTTTCATCGGCGTTTTGCTCTACTTCGGCGTGCCGAAGTTGCTAACAAAAATGCTGGACGACCGCGCTGAAGGCATCAAAACCGAAATCGACGAGGCCCGTGCCCTTCGCGAAGAAGCCCAGACAATTCTGGCGTCTTTCGAGCGTAAGCACAAAGAGGTCGAAGATCAGGTTGAAGGCATTATAGAACATGCCAGAACCGAAGCCGTGATCGCTGCCGATGCGGCCAAAGCCGACTTGAAAGACAGCATCGCCCGTCGTCTACAGGCCGCCATTGACCAGATCGCTTCTGCTGAAGAAGCCGCAGTCCGTGAAGTCAAAGACAAAGCGGTTAACATCGCGATTGCTGCGGCTGGCGAAGTTATCGCGGCCAACATGTCGGCGGATGACGCTGGCGGGTTGATCGACAANGCNATCGAAGTTGTCAGTGACAAGCTCCACTAGGCTTTGTGACATATTGATTTGGAAACCCGGCCATTGCGTCGGGTTTTTTATTGTTCAGGAAGACGGCTCATNGCCCATTCTGCGGCATCGCGCACAACTGGGTCATCGTCGTTCAGCAGCGGTCGGGTATAATCCCGCAAACCGGCTTCGTTTGAATTTCCGATGGCATAAAGAACGTTGCGCACAAATCGGTTGCGGCCAATCCTCTTGAT
This sequence comes from Paracoccaceae bacterium, assembly GCA_016765235.1. Classification (GTDB taxonomy): domain Bacteria; phylum Pseudomonadota; class Alphaproteobacteria; order Rhodobacterales; family Rhodobacteraceae; genus NORP23. The sequence continues at coordinate 4,401 of JAESQH010000035.1, read as the reverse complement.
CGGTGATCCGCTGAAAACTTCCCGAAATCCTTTGTCATNCAGCATAACTAGATGCGCCAATTTTGGGCATTGCAGTTCAACCCGCGCCCAGTAATTAGCATCCTTGGAAGCGCTCGCAAATTTGTTCCACGGGCAAACCGCCAAACAGTCATCACAGCCGTAAATCCGGTTGCCCAGCATTGGCCGCAACGCCTCGTCAATCGGGCCGCTATGCTCGATAGTCAAATAGGAAATGCACTTGCGCGCGTCCAGTTTATACGGCCCCACAAACGCATTCGTCGGGCAAATATCCAGACATTTCGTACAGCTACCACAATGGTCTTCTTCGGGAACATCCTTGGTGAAATCCAGCGTCGTAAATATCGCACCGAGAAAAAACCAACTACCCTGATCACGACTAACCAAATTGGAATGCTTCCCCTGCCAGCCCAACCCCGCCGCTGCCCCCAAAGGTTTTTCCATCACAGGCGCTGTATCAACGAAAACCTTGATGTCTCCGCCGGCCTGTTCCAACAACCAACGACCAACACGTTTCAGACGCTTCTTTACCAGATCATGATAATCCCGATTGCGCGCATAAACCGAGATATTCCCTCGATCCTGCATCTCCAGCAACCGCAAAGGATCATCGGCCGGTCCGTAATTTTCCGTTAACATAATCACCGATTTAGCCTCGGGCCACAGTTCGGAAGGGTCTCCGCGCCAAAGTTGCCGCTTCGCCATCCACTCCATATCGCCGTGATACCCACCCTCGACATAAGCTCTTAATCGCGCCGCCGCCTCGGGGATTGCGTCGGGTGAACACACGCCAAAATCTGAAAATCCCTCGCCCAAAGCATGCTCGCGCAGGCGCGCCAATAGGCCGTCATTTGCGGCCACATCCATCTAGAAATCCAGATCGGCGTAATGCGCGGGGGGCACGAAACCCGGCACCAGATCGGAAAGCAATGGCCGGAACGCAGGGCGCGATTTAATCTTGGAATACCAATCGCGCACCGCCTGGTTTCGGGTCCAATCAACATCGCTGACATAGTCAAGACAACTAAGCTGCGCTGCCGCAGAGAAATCGGCAATCGTCATGCGATCCCCCGCCAACCAGCGCCGTTGTTCCAGCAACCACCCCATGTAATCGAGGTGATATTTGATGTTTTTCGCACCCGCCTTGATCCGCGAGCTATCGGGATAGCCAGTTTTCATCAACTTCTTATTGATGCGCTCATAAAGCAAATTCGCCGTCACTTCATGGTGAAATTTATCATCAAACCAGGCCGCCAACCGCCGCGCTTCCGCTCGACCAACCGCGTCCGAGGGCAACAACGATATCGCCGGATACACCTCTTCCAGATACTCGAAAATCGCCGAGGATTCCGCCAAAACCAAACCGTCAGCCTTCAGCATTGGCACCTTGCCCGAAGGGTTTTGCCGCAAATAATCCAGCCGCCGTTCCCACGGGAATTCCACCACTAAATCAACGTCAATTTTCTTTTCAGCCAGAACAAGCCGGATTTTCCGGCAAAACGGTGAAAGAGGCATATGGTAAAGGCGCAGCATCAAAAATTCCTGAACATGAAGAACTCCCCTTCATTAGCCCAAATCACCAATAATTCAAGGAGAAGCTTTGGGCAAAAAGCAATCCGCCCGCCCTTCATCCCGCAAAGTCGTGGCCCCAATTGCTATTCCGCTCGCGCGTCGTTTCAGCGACCCCGAAAGATTACCCGCAGCACGCTCTTTCGGGTTGGGCAGCACGACAGCCAGCCGCGCCGCGTCAGCAACACGAAAATTTTCGGGTGAATATCCAAAGTGCATACCAATCGCCGCATCAACCCCGAAAACCCCTTCGTCAAATTCCACGACGTTCAGGTAAACCTCCATAATCCGCCGTTTGCTCCACAGGCTTTCGATCAGCACAGTGATACCGGTTTCCAGACCTTTACGCGCCCAACTTCGGCCGGGCCAAAGGAACACATTCTTGGCAACCTGCTGCGATATCGTAGAGGCTCCACGCCCTGATCCGCCCTCGATTGCCGTCTCGATTGCATCAAAATCAAATCCGTTATGGTCACAGAAATTCGCATCCTCGGCAGCTGCGACGGCCAACGGGATATAGATCGACATGTCTTCAAGATCGCGCCAGTCTTTGCGAATAACGCCTAACCGGTTGAATTCGACGTACATATAATAGGTTAGCGGTGGGTTTACCCACTTGTAAATCGAAACCAGCGCAGTCGAGATCAGCAGAATGATCAACGAAAACTTAACGAACGGCCGCACAAACCACAGCACCAGACGCACCGGCAAAAACCAGTCACGCGGGGGCTTCGGCTCTACCGGAGCCTCAACGGGTTTGGATGGTGGTCGTCTTGCCATGGTCTGGTCCGAAAATTGCTTCCGGACCAGCCAGTATCAGGCCGAGGCCGCGGTTTCAACATCGCTAAGCGGATGTGACAAACGCGTCAGCATTTCTTTGGGGCAAAGTTGCTTGAATCGCGGCAACATTTCCGACCAACGCAGCAGGATTTTGGCACCCTGCACACTGCCGGTTTCTTTAACGTGCTGTTCGATCAAACCCCTAAGCTGGGCCTCCCAATGGGCGGAATCCACGGGTTGAACCGTTAAGGTTTCCAGATTGGCGCGGGTCTCGACCTCGTTATTGGGGTCCAGAATATAGGCCATGCCACCTGTCATCCCAGCCCCGAAATTGTCCCCAATCGGGCCCAAAATAACCGCAACACCTCCGGTCATGTACTCACAACCGTTGGAGCCACAGCCCTCAACCACAACCTGCGCGCCGGAATTTCGCACACAGAAACGCTCCCCTGCGCGGCCATTGGCAAACAGCTTGCCGTCGGTCGCACCGTAAAGAACCGTGTTGCCGATGATCGTGTTATCAGCCGCCACCAACGGGGATCCCAGTCGTGGCCGAAGCGTAATCATGCCGCCCGAAAGCCCTTTGCCGACGTAGTCGTTCGCATCACCAGACACCTCGATCTTCAGGCCAGGTGCTGCAAAAGCGCCCAGCGATTGCCCAGCAGAGCCAGTCAATTTCACCGTCAAATGGTCAGGTTGCAGTGAATTGCGCATCCCGAATTTCTCGACTATATGGCTGGAAAGCCGCGTGCCAACGGTACGATGAGTGTTTTGCACCGAATAGGAAAGTTGCATCTTTTCGCCGTCTTTAAAGAAGGGCTGCGCGTCTTTTACGATTTGCGCGTCCAGTGTATCGGGCACGGTTTGGCGATCACGATCACGATTATAAGTAATCGCGCCGGCCTCGCTTGCAGAAATAAGAAGCGGGTTCAAATCCAGATCATCAAGATGTGCGGAGCCCCTTGGGACCTGCGTTAGCAAATCCGCCCGCCCAATCACTTCGTCCAAAGACCGCGCCCCGATGGAGGCGAGAATTTCCTGCACTTCCTGTGCATAGAACGTGATCAAATTAACAACCTTATCAGCGTTTCCGGTGAACTTCTTACGAAGCTCGGGGTCCTGCACGCACACCCCGACAGGGCAGGTGTTCGACTGACATTGGCGCACCATAATGCACCCCATCGCGATCAGCGCCGCGGTTCCGACGCCGAATTCCTCGGCCCCCATCATCGCGGCAATCACGATGTCACGGCCTGTCCGCAGCCCTCCGTCGGTGCGCAAAGTCACACGATCACGAAGGTTGTTTAGCGCCAAAACCTGATGCGTTTCGGTTAACCCCATCTCCCAAGGCAGACCTACATATTTGATCGAGGTCGCAGGCGACGCCCCCGTCCCACCATTATGCCCCGATATCAAAATCACATCTGCCTTGGCCTTCGCGACACCAGCCGCAATGGTCCCAACACCGCTGGAGGCAACCAGCTTCACGCAAACCTTACAACGCGGGTTGATCTGTTTGAGGTCGTAGATCAGCTGCGCCAGATCCTCGATCGAATAGATATCGTGATGCGGCGGCGGTGAAATCAACGTCACTCCGGGTGTGGAGTGACGCAAGCGCGCGATCAATTCGGTCACTTTAATGCCGGGCAACTGCCCACCCTCACCGGGTCTCGCACCTTGGGCAACCTTGATTTCCAGCTCTTCACACTGGTTCAGATATTCAGCAGTCACGCCAAAACGCCCCGACGCCACTTGTTTGATTTTCGCCGATGGATTATCACCGTTCGGTTCCGGATGGAAATGCGCGGGGTCTTCGCCCCCCTCGCCGGAATCCGACTTCGCCCCGATACGGTTCATCGCCACATTCAGCGTTTTATGCGCCTCCGGGCTAAGTGCCCCCAGCGACATACCCGGCGTCACAAATCGTTTACGGATAGAGGTGATGCTTTCAACCTCCTCCACCGAAATCGGCGGGTTTGCTGGTTTGAAATCCAGCAAATCACGCAAATGAATCGGAGGGCGCGACCTCATTTC
>JAESQH010000185.1 GCA_016765235.1 Paracoccaceae bacterium | reverse complement strand
CCTCCAGACTATATTTGACCCGCCAGCGTTTTGGCAGGAACAATGCCGCAGCCAGCCCCGCTAATCCGAGGACAGTTATCGCGATGGTNATAACCATCATCGTTGTCTGTCCTCCGTCCAGACTTAATGCGTTTTCCATTCTGTCATTCTCCCTCTAGGTGAGTAATTTTCCATCCCGCTTCGCTGTCGCTTTTCGCGGGTTTCAATGTTTGTAGTTTCTGCTTCTGTTTTCAATGGTCGTGGCATACTCAGTTCAACCCGCAAGCCACTTTCCGGCCCGTTGGAAAGGCGGATGTCTCCGCCATGAGCACGCATAATTGTTCGCGCAACTGCAAGACCAAGGCCGGTGCCGCCCGTTTCGCGATTGCGGGAATCTTCCAGCCGAAAGAACGGCTGAAACACATCTTCGCGGCGATCTTCCGGAATACCCGGTCCATCGTCGTCTATAATAATCAGAATTTTCTCCGGCTCGATATCGAGGGATACACGTGCCGATCCACCGTATTTCACGGCGTTTCCGATCAGATTTCCAAGTGCGCGACGAAGCGCTATCGGGCGACAATCGAGCAATATCCATCGCGGGATTTCCGCCAGTTCCACATCCGACCCTGCGTCCGTGAAATCATCACAAACTCGCGTAAGCAGGGAGCCTAGATCAACAGTTGTCTGCGGCTCGGATGTTGCATCCTCACGGATAAACGACAGGGTCGATCCANCCATATGTTGCATATCATCAAGGTCTCGCAACATTTTGGAGCGCAGTTCTTCATCTTCAACAAATTCCGCCCGAAGGCGCAGACGGGTGATCGGCGTGCCCAAATCATGGGCAATCGCTCCCAACATCTGCGTGCGATCGTCAACAAACCGGCGTATTCGATGCTGCATGACATTGAATGCATGCGCAGTACGGCGAACTTCTTCAGGGCCGGTTTCCGGTATGGCCGGGGCCTGAACATCGGTTCCCAATTTTTCTGCCGCGCGCGACAATCGCGTCAGCGGGTCCGTCATTCGCCCGACTATCAAGCCGGATATTAAGACCACCGCAATCAGCATCACCGTCATAGACAACCCAAGGCGTACGGTGAAGAAACTCGGCGGCGACTGAATCGGCGTTGCCACATTCAGCCAGTTGCCATTGTCGAGGCGCAGCGACACCAGTATAAGTTCTTCTGGCGTTTCCAGATTGTTCGCTAACAAATAATCACGCCAATACGACATCGCGGGCGTGTCCGCGACAGAAGGTGCATATGCAATCCTGTAATATTCTTGACGATCTACCGGAACATGGCGCGCCAGTTCTTGGCGGACCGTAACTTCGCGCCAATCCGTACTGACGGGCTGGTTAACAACCGGCTCGTCTGTAAGGGTCACAAACCTAATTGCCGTATTGGAGTCCTCGACAACCTGTNCCCACTGGTCNGAGGGGACAACGTCGGNAAATGCCTCAGTCACAAGCACCCAATTGACCGCACCTTGGCCGCCGGCAGCTAAAAGTGCGCTCTCGCGATCCGTCGCATAGAACNGGTTGCTGACCAGATGCGTAACCGCAAGGCCGACAACCAACAGCGCCATCGCGCGCGAGGCTATCGTATCAGGCAGCAGGTTTTTCATCAATCGTGACCTTTGCCGTGAACAAATACCCGCCACCGCGAACTGTTTGAATTAAAATAGGATTTTTAGGATCATCTTCGAGTTTGTGGCGCAGGCGACTGACCTGCATGTCGATCTTTCTATCGAATGGCATTTCAACTTTGCCCAGTGTCAGATCGAGCAATTGTTCGCGTGACAAGACGGTTTGCGGGCGTTCGACGAACACCGACAACAGGTCAAATTCCGCAGTGCTAAGATCTACTAAAGTGCCGTTGTCCAAAGTAAGGCGACGCATNCCCACATCCATGCGCCAGTTGTCAAACCGCATTACGCGGGCACTGCCAAGCCCTGCAACCGGTGGAACCATATGCGTGCGACGCAACACAGCTTTGATGCGGGCCAGAAGTTCGTGTGGATTGAACGGCTTGGCAATATAATCGTCTGCGCCGCCATCAAACCCACGAATCCTGTCGTTTTCTTCGCCCATAACAGTCAGCATAACGATCGGAATATTCGAGGTCTTTCTAAGATCACGGCAAATCGACAGCCCGTCTTTGCCGGGAAGCATAAGATCGAGAACAACCAGATCTATTTTCCAATGGCCGAGTGCTTGAAGCATATCTTCGCTATCAGCCGCAGCAGTTACGCGGAACCCTTGCGAGGTTAGGAACTTTTTCAATAGCGCACGCAGTTCAAGATCGTCATCGACGATAAGGAGATGCCCCGCGTGCGTATCTACATTTTGCTCTTTATCCAAATCTTGTCCCATATCAACATAGTACACGTTTATTACGAATGCTCATGTGAAAGTTTGTAACGCCTTGTAACGCAAGGCGTCAAAGTCTCAATGTTTTCGGGGGTTTTTAAGGTGATTTAAAAAACCGAAACCAATCGACACCTGTAAATACAAGTCGTCCTCCCCGCATAATTGAACTTTTATTCTCATAGATGGAATAATCGGCCCCTTAAAGCGTAATCTCTATAAGGCGCACGTTTGGCGGCCTTGAAAACGATAGCGAAAAACGGAGTATTATAATGTTATTCAAAACTAGAAATTTACTGGTGTCCGCGGCATTGCTGGCGACATTCACAGCAGGTGTCGCCACAACTGCCANCGCGCAAAATATGGCGCACGCGCATATGGGGCATGTCACCGATAGTTGGNGCGACACGCCTGACGAAAAAGGTCTGTTGCCAACGGCAATTGCAGAAGCAGAGATTGCTGTCCTGCATGCGACGCTTGCTGTGAAACAGCTAGACAATCTTGNATGGATGCAAACGCACGCACAGCATGTGTTGCACGCGATTGATCCCGAGGCGGTGGCCGGTGGGCCAGGGCTTGGTTACGGTGTCAAAGCGGCTTCACTGGGTGTTGCAAAGCACATCGGTTTTGCTGCCGGCGCTGAGGAGGCTTCGGAAAACGTGAAACTTCATGCGGTGCATGTTGCATCTTCCGCGAACAACACTGCGGCGCGTGTTGCTGANATCGTTGGGTACATCGACGGNATNGNCTCCGCCACCAGTGCAGAAGCTGCGGCAACACTTGTTAACGCAATGCTACGCCATGCCATGCAGCTTCTTGACGGTCGCGACGCAAATGGTGATGGTTCTGTAACATGGCAAGAAGATGAAGGTGGCCTGCTGGACACTCAAAAACACATGGGTCTGATGCGCTCAGGCGAAGACATGTAAATATTTTGTATCTGGCCTGCAACATATGGAGCAGGCCAGATATACGACTAAGAGTTCGGACAAATTCAGTATGTTTCAAAAGAATAATAACCGTGTGTTCCTCAAGGCGTTAACGCTGGAAACGCCATACTTGCGGCGGTTTGCGCGGTCCCTTGTCAACAATAC
>JAESQH010000184.1 GCA_016765235.1 Paracoccaceae bacterium | reverse complement strand
GCATACGGATGATTTTGATCAAACACATGCGGAGCTTATGGCAAATGGTGTCGACTTTAAGGAAGCCCCGCGAATCGAGGCATATGGAAAGGTTGCGGTGTTCAAGGACCCATTTGGCAATGCTTGGGACCTGTTGCAGCTTGCGAAACCGTTCATTCCTGCGTAAACGGTGAATATGACCAAAGTTTTTGACATGGATGACCACACGCGCCTACCATGGCGGTTCCACGCCGAGGCGTTGAGGTTGGCTGCTGACGCCTAAACGCGCGCGCCCTGTCACCGAAAAACACTCAACACTTACGCGGGAGAAAACCAATGACCGCCAAAACTCTATATGACAAAATCTGGGATGCACATTTGATCAGCGAAGATGCTGACGGAACGTCTCTGCTATATATCGACCGCCATTTGGTCCATGAAGTGACCAGCCCACAGGCGTTTGAAGGTCTTCGTGCCTCGGGTCGCCCCGTGCATGCGCCTGACAAAACTATCGCTGTGCCTGATCACAACGTGCCAACGACGCTTGATCGTATAGACGGCGTTGTGAAAAACGAGGAATCGCGCATTCAGCTGGATGCGCTGGATAAGAACGCCAAAGATTTTGGCGTACATTACTATCCTGTCGACGATGTTCGCCAAGGTGTCGTGCATATCATTGGGCCAGAACAGGGCTGGACTTTGCCCGGCATGACGATTGTTTGTGGTGACAGCCACACAGCTACCCACGGTGCTTTTGGTTCATTAGCACATGGTATCGGTACATCTGAAGTTGAACATGTTTTGGCAACGCAGACGCTGATCCAGACCAAATCGAAAAACATGAAGGTGGAGATCACTGGAAAATTGCGGCCGGGTGTGACGGCCAAAGACATCACAATGACCGTCATCGGTTCGACCGGCACAGCCGGTGGTACTGGCTATGTGATCGAATATTGCGGGGAGGCTATCCGTGCTCTGTCCATGGAAGGTCGCATGACCGTTTGCAACATGGCAATTGAGGGCGGCGCGCGCGCTGGTCTTATTGCGCCGGATGAAACGACCTTTGAATATGTGAAGGGCCGCCCACACGCACCAAAAGCGGGGATGTGGGAGCTGGCGATGGAGAATTGGAAAAATCTGTTCACCGATGAAGACGCGCATTTCGATAAAGTTCTGACGATTAAAGGCGAAGATATCGCACCCGCGGTTACTTGGGGCACTTCGCCCGAAGATGTGTTGCCGATCACCGGAACAGTACCCTTCCCCGAAGATTTCGAGGGTGGCAAGGTTGATGCGGTTAAACGCTCGCTTGAATATATGGGTCTAACGCCTGGTATGAAGTTGACCGACATCGAGATCGACACAGTGTTTGTCGGTTCGTGCACCAACGGCCGGATTGAAGACCTTCGTGCGGTGGCCAATATCGTTAAAGGCAAGAAGGTCAAAGACGGTTTGCGCGCGATTGTTGTTCCGGGTTCTGGTTTGGTTCGCCTTCAGGCAGAAGAAGAGGGCATTGCCAAGATTCTGTCTGACGCGGGCTTTGAATGGCGCCTTGCAGGGTGTTCGATGTGTTTGGCGATGAACCCCGATAAACTTGAGGCGGGGGAGCGTTGCGCCGCAACCACCAACCGNAACTTCGAGGGTCGNCANGGTCGTGGNGGGCGCACNCATCTNGTGTCGCCNGCNATGGCNGCNGCGGCAGCCTTGACCGGTCANCTGACCGANGTNCGTGATTTGTAAGGAATTCNNAANATGGANAAATTTANCAAAGTAACNGGNGTTGCAGCGCCTATGCCGCTGATCAANATNGATACNGATATGATCATNCCNAAGNTGTTTTTGAAAACCATCAAACGTTCCGGTCTGGGTAAAAACCTGTTTGACGAGATGCGTTTCAATGAAGATGGAAGTGAAATNCCNGACTTCGTTTTGAACCAGNCNGCCTANCGNAATTCNAAAATTATTGTGGCNGGGGATAACTTTGGCTGNGGTTCTTCNCGNGAACANGCNCCTTGGGCCTTGCTCGATTTNGGAATTCGTGTAGTAATATCCACAAGTTTTGCCGATATCTTTTTTAATAATTGTTTCAAAAATGGAATTCTGCCCATAATTTTGCCGCAGGAAGATGTCGACAANTTGATGGATGATGCTAGCCGTGGAGCTAATGCAGTGGTAACGGTTGATTTAGAAAGTCAGGTTATAACTGGACCTGATGGTGGTAAGGTTGAGTTCAAGGTGGACGCGTTCAAGAAGCATTGTTTGCTGAACGGGCTGGATGATATCGGCTTGACGATGCAAAAATCAGATGCAATCGACGCGTTTGAGAAGCAGTACGGGGCGGCGACGCCCTGGGTTTGAAGTCAAGCCGCGCGTAAGCGGGGCCACAACAAGAACGGGGCGGGCGTAAATGCGCCTTTTGGGGGCAATATTCAGAGCACTTTGGGTCGTGGTTGTTGCCGCGATCCCATCGCTATTGCTCCCCTCTGCATCGCAGGGGGCGGTAGAGTTTGCGCTTATCATTGGCGCGATCATCGGTATGTTTACCTTCTTTGAATACGGTTCATCCACACCGGGTTTCGTCGATTTCCGGTATGCACCGCCCTACAATCGCTTCAGAGCGTTCACAATCGCCATGCAAGTTGTGATTATTACATTGGTCTGTCGTGCGGTCGAATTGGGTTTAGGCGACTCCGTGCTGCTGGATTGGGCGCAGCAAGCGGCGCAGATGCTCGATTTTAAGTACAGTCCGGTATCAATGGCGATCGATAATATACTCTCGGACTCCCGATTTTCCGATACCACCGCAATTTTGCTGGTTTATACTATCACGACCAGTTTTGTTGTCGGTGTCGGCATGACGCTGGCATTTGCCTTAATTTTATGGGTTTTCGGATGGCCGCGGGATCGTGAAACCTTTAATCTTTGGGCGAATTTACCAACATTCCAACCATCTGATGAAGGCTCAATTTCCAAACGTCTTCGTCGCGATGCATATTTCAATATCGTTCTCGGGATCGTGTTAATCTATGCTTTACCAATTCTCCCTACATATGGATTTGACTGGTTTACGGTCGAAATATTCGAGAATAATCAAGTGATGGTATGGGCGGCAACATTATGGGTGTTCATTGCAACCAGTTTGATNGCACGTGCTTCNGCCATGNTGAAAATCGCNCGNATATTAANGCGCGCTNAAGGNTAACTGAGCGTCGGATATTTGCCGCAGTNCTTTTNCTNCTTCTTTCCACCACTTTTAGTATCGCCGAAACGGTTCGNGTCGCGACGTTTAACGTTTCGTTAGGGCGTCGCGGGCCCGGGGTATTGTTGAAGGCTATAATGTCCGGCAAGGATGCGCAGGTGTTGGCCGTGGCGGCAATTATTCAGCGCGTCCGGCCAGATATTTTGCTGCTGAACGAATTTGATACGGATTTTACCAATCTGGCGTTAAACGCTTTCCGAGGCCAGTTGGGCAGTGGGAAGGGTGCGATAAACTATCCCTACTTCTATGCGCCAATAGGAAACGAGGGGATGCCGTCAAGGTTGGACCTCGATGGAGATGGCTCGCCGGATGAGTGGGCGGATGCCTTCGGGTTTGGGCGGTTTCCGGGTAGCGAAGGGATGGCATTATTGTCGCGGTTTCCGATTGAAGGGCAAGCGGCGCGCAGTTTTTCATTGCTGAAATGGCAAGATGTACCGGATGCGGTATTGCCCGAAAATGACGATGGAACGCCGTATTTGTCGAAAAAAGTGACGGGCGCGTTCCGCTTGTCGTCAAAATCGCACTGGGATGTTCCAGTGGTTTTGCCAAACGGACAGCGCATTAATATCTTGGCGGCGCACGCTACACCACCGGTTTTTGACGGGGTCGAGAACCTGAACGGATTACGCAACGATGCGGAGATCGGGTTCTGGGTCTCATATCTGGATGGTGTCGAATTCGTGGACGACGCGGGGCAGCAGGCGGCGTTTGGTGGAACCGATTTTGTGGTTCTAGGCGATCTGAACAATGATCCCAATGATGGGGAGGGTCGCAAAGGCGGCATTCAGTCTTTGTTANCCCATCCGCTGGTGANTGACCCGATGCAAAGCTCAAATGGGGCGGAGGCGGCCTCGCGTCGGTACGGTGGGGCGAATGTTATGCAAGCCGGAAATCCGGCGAATGATACCGTCGAATGGGACGCAGACATTGGCAACATGCGTGTCGATTATGCGTTGCCTTCGGCCAGTCTAACGGTAACAAACAGTGGTGTTTTCTGGCCCGCGCCGGATGAACCTGTCGGCGATATGATAGCCGATGGGAGGGATGGCGCGTCGAACCATCGGATGGTTTGGGTGGACGTGTTACTCGATTAACGGGGCGGGCAGGGCCTTAGGCCGTTATCCGTAAGCAGCGATTGGTCTGCGTCTTCAACGACCAAACAGGACAAATACCGGCCAAACACTGCGCCTGTATCAATGGCGATCCGGTTGNCATGGTTCGTTACAGTATCGACGGGAGTGTGGCCGTGAACAACGGTAAATCCGTGGTCCTTAACCGAGGATAGGAACGGCTCCCGTATCCATATCAGATCGTCGAGTTTTTGGTCGTTCAACGTGGCATCGGGATTGATCCCCGCATGCACGAATAGATAGCTGCCGAGGCGAACGTAAAGTTCCAAATTCTTAAAGAAACGTAAATGCGCGTCAGGAATTGCCGCCGCGAAAGTCTTTTGAGTGGCGAACGGGTTTTCGGGGCTGGCACCGTTAACGCCGTATGAACGCAAGGTTTCCGCTCCGCCGCCAAGCTCGTGGAGCCAGTGGATTTTGTCAACCTTTGGGCCGTTGGGTCGGATCGGAATTGACGGGTCTTTCAGGTACGTCAGTAGCATCTCGTCATGGTTACCAAACAGCATGTGTGTGTGGTGCGCGGAAGCGTCCTCGGCGATCAGATTGTCGATAACTCCGCGACTGTCAGGGCCACGGTCGATGAAATCACCCAGATAAACGGTGATCGGGCGTGGATGCGGGCGGTTTTTCAAATCTTGACGGATGTTTTTTTGCACTCGCAGAAGCTCGCCAAGACACCCGTGAATATCGCCGATCGCATAAATCCGGTGCCCGTCAGTGTCGTTAGCCATATGCAAAACTCCCTTTGGATATGCGTATGGCAGACGGTGTTAGGAAAGCAAAGCCCGTTGCAGGGCGGCTTTCAGCGGTGTCGGTTTGAAGTTGGGCAACAGGTGGGCCAAGGCAGATCCGTCCAACCTGTGAGGCTTGTTCCAGAGGTACCGCATGGCCACCACTTCACGGATTAGCGGAGAGAAAATACCAATCGCAGACATAATGCCCCAAGGTACCGTTTTGACCTTCAGCTTTCGGTCAGTAATATCCTCGACAGCGGCGATTAATTCGTCACCTGTCAAAGCGAAGCCAGCGAAAGGAATGTCGGCGAAACGAGGCAGGGTTTCGCGAATTTCGCAAAGCTGAACGGCGGCGCGGGCCATGTCCGGCAGATACGCCCAAGCGTGCGTTTGGTCCGTTGGGCCGGGGTACGTGATGACGCCCTTGTTGATTTTGTTGGTGATCTGGCCATCAAACCAGTTACCGGTTTTCTCGGCTTTTATGAAGTCGCCACCGCGCAGAATGATCGTGCGAATGTTCGGTGCATCGCGAAAGCTGCGCTCCATTTCAACACGCAACGCGCCTTTGCCATTGGTGGCGTTTTGCGGGGTTTCAGCGGAAAGCAGTGCTGGCGGGTTAGTGCTGTAATTATAGACGTTGCCGGGTATCAGCACCGTCGCGCCGCTGGTGCGTGCGGCTGCAATTACGGAGGCAGTTAGAACGGGCAACAGCTCGGCCCATTTATGATAAGGCGGGTTGAGGGCGTTGACGATGACATCAAAACCTTTTGCCGCTGCACTTAGGGCGGTTGGGTCGCTGGCGTCCGCCTCGATCATTTTGCCGCTGTGGGTTTTGCCGGGGCGAACGAGGGCGGTTACATCCCAACCTGCATCGCTGAAGGCTGTGTAAGCGCCGCGCCCGAAGCGGCCGTTTGCACCGAGGATTAGAACTTTATTTGTCATGGTAATCTCCTTTTCTGCATCCAACATGCTATATGCGAAAATGAATGTATCTTGCCTAAATATGCAGGTGTGCTATTCATAAATGAATATGATAGAAAGCCTTGATTGGACATATATTCGCGNCTTCCTTGCTGTAGCGGATGGCGGATCGCTTTCAGCGGCGGCGCGGGCGTTGAAGCTTAGCCAACCGACGATTGGGCGGCAGATTAAAGCTGCTGAAGAGGCTTTGGGCGTTGAGCTGTTTCACCGTCAGCCGCGCGGGCTAGCCCTGACACCGACTGGTGAACAACTGCTGATACCGGCAAAAGAGATGCAGGCCGCTGCCGCCCGATTGTCGTTGGTGGCGGAGGGGCAGGATAATAGGCTTAGTGGAGTGGTGCGTATTACGGCCAGCGAGGTTGTCGCGCATTATGTTTTGCCGTCGATAATTGCCGAAATCAGGTTGGCAGAACCGCAGATCGAACTGGAAATTTATCCCTCCAACGAATCTAAAAACCTGTTGTTTCGCGAAGCGGATATCGCTGTTCGCATGTACCGACCTGACCAGCTTGATATTATTGCCAAACATATCGGGGATGCGCAAATGGGGATGTTTGCGTCCAGCGCGTATATTGCGCGTTTTGGAATGCCGTCAGGGATCGACCAAATATCGCAGCACGAGTTTGTCGGGTACGTCGAAAACTCTGCGNTTATCGAGGGGATGAATGCTTTAGGCCTAAATGTAGATAGGCACTTTTTCAAAACGCGCAGTGATCAGCAGGCAGTACATTGGGAGATGGCGCGGGCAGGTTGTGGCATAGGTTTCAACCAGTTGCGAATAGGGTTGATGGATGCGGATATGGTGCAAGTATATCCAGAGGTNCCGATACCAACGCTGCCCTTTTGGCTAACAGCGCCCGAAGCTTTGCGGACAAATCCACGTATCCGACGTGTGTTTGACCTGCTGTCAGATGCCCTTGGCGACGTGGTCGATGCTTGACCCCGTGCGGGCAACNCGNTAGGCGATTTCTAACGGAATTTGACCTAAGGACATGCACATGAACACTCCATCCCTTCTTATACTTGCNGGCGACGGCATCGGACCCGAAGTNATGGGCGAAGTTAAGCGGATTATCACTTGGTACGGTGAGAAGCGGGATATGGAATTCGATGTGTCCGAGGACCTTGTCGGTGGGGCGGCGTATGATGCGCATGGCACACCTTTGACGGACGAAACCATGGCCAAAGCGCAGGAAGTGGANGCGGTTNTGCTGGGNGCTGTTGGTGGTCCGGCGTATGATGATCTGGACTTCAGCGTGAAGCCGGAGCGTGGCTTGTTGCGTCTTCGCAAAGAGATGGATTTGTTCTCGAACTTGCGCCCGGCGCAGTGTTTTGATGCGCTGGCGGATTTCTCGTCTTTGAAGGAAGAAATCGTTTCAGGCCTTGATATTATGATCGTTCGGGAGCTGACATCGGGTTCTTATTTCGGGGAACCACGCGGGATTTTCGATTTGCCTAATGGCGAGCGCGAGGGGATTAACACGCAACGCTATACTACTAGCGAGATCCGGCGTGTGGCGCGCTCGGCGTTTGAATTGGCGCGGAAGCGGAGCAACAAGGTGTGTTCCATGGAAAAAGCCAATGTGATGGAAAGCGGTATTTTATGGCGCGAAGAAGTCACTTGGGTGCATGAAAATGAATACCCCGATGTGGAGCTTTCGCACATGTATGCGGACAACGGCGCGATGCAATTGGTGCGTTGGCCAAAGCAGTTTGATGTGATCGTAACGGACAATCTGTTCGGTGACATTCTGTCGGATTGTGCAGCAATGTTAACGGGTTCGCTGGGGATGCTGCCATCTGCCAGCCTTGGCTCGCCGATGGAAAATGGCCGCCCCAAAGCGATGTACGAACCGGTACATGGGTCGGCGCCTGATATCACGGGGCAGGGCAAAGCCAACCCGATTGCGTGCATCCTTAGCTTTGCAATGGCGCTGCGGTATTCGTTCAATGACGGCGACGAGGCTGACCGGCTTGAGAGGGCTGTGGAGCAGGTGCTGGCGGACGGAGCGCGGACGGCGGATTTGCTGGGGCCGGAAGGTGGCTCGCCTATTTCAACGA
>JAESQH010000183.1 GCA_016765235.1 Paracoccaceae bacterium | reverse complement strand
GGATCTTGGTTCAGCTATGGTGATGAACGCATCGGTCAAGGGCGTGAGAACGCGAAGACCTTCTTGAAGGATCACCCGGAAATGGCGCTGGAGATCGAAGATAAGATCAGGGCCGCGCACGGTCTGGATTTTGACATCGGCGCCAATAAGAACGAGGATGTTCTGGAAGACTAGTTTCCAAACAATACGATTTTTCGGGTCGCTTTCGATAAGAGAGCGGCCCGATTTTATGTGCGCCCTGTGGACAGTCGCCCGCGCGCGCGATACACCCTTTTTAACTTAAAATAGGGGTGCACGACGATGGCCAGTTTGAATGATATTCGCAGCAAATTTCTGGATAGCTTCGAGGCGAATGGCCATACAGTTGTGGACAGCTCGCCGTTAGTGCCGCGCAACGATCCGACTTTGATGTTTACCAATGCTGGAATGGTGCAGTTCAAAAACGTTTTCACGGGGTTGGAGAAACGGGATTACAACAAAGCCGTGAGTAGCCAGAAATGTGTGCGCGCCGGTGGTAAGCACAATGATTTGGACAATGTAGGATACACAGCGCGGCATCATACGTTCTTTGAAATGATGGGAAATTTCAGCTTTGGGGACTACTTCAAAGAAGAAGCCATTGCGTATGCTTGGGATTTGTTGACCAAGGAATACGGTTTGAACAAAGACAAGTTGTTGGTGACGGTTTATCACACTGACGATGATGCAGCGGCGATCTGGAAGAAATATGCAGGGTTGTCTGACGACAAAATTATCCGCATTCCGACGGATGATAATTTTTGGTCGATGGGGGCAACGGGACCTTGCGGACCTTGCACAGAAATTTTCTATGATCACGGCGATCACATTTGGGGTGGACCTCCGGGATCACCGGATGAGGACGGGGACCGGTTTATCGAAATCTGGAACCTTGTTTTCATGCAGTATGAACAGCAGGAAAATGGTGATCGAGAAGATTTGCCCAAGCCCTCGATTGATACGGGCATGGGGTTGGAGCGTCTGGGTGCGTTGTTGCAAGGCAAGCATGACAATTACGACACTGATCTGATGCGGGATTTGATCGAAGCGTCGGCACATGCTACCGATTCCAATCCCGATGGTGATGGTAAAATGCACCACCGTGTGATC
Source organism: Paracoccaceae bacterium (assembly GCA_016765235.1). Classification (GTDB taxonomy): domain Bacteria; phylum Pseudomonadota; class Alphaproteobacteria; order Rhodobacterales; family Rhodobacteraceae; genus NORP23. The sequence goes on along the minus strand of JAESQH010000183.1, from coordinate 4,468 downwards.
GCGGACCATTTGCGGTCAACGTCTTTCCTGATTGCGGACGGGGTTTTACCATCTAACGAGGGGCGCGGGTATGTTCTTCGCCGGATAATGCGTCGCGCAATGCGGCATGCGCATTTGTTAGGTGCGAAGGATCCCATGATGCATTCGCTGGTTCCGGCGCTAGATGCACAAATGGGGCAGGCGTTTCCTGAGTTGACCCATGCGCAAAGCCGGATCGAAGAGACGTTGTTGCATGAAGAAACGCGTTTCAAGACAACGCTGGACCGTGGTTTGAAGTTGCTGGATGCTGAACTTGACGGGCTTACTGAGGGTTCGGATTTGCCTGGCGCTACGGCGTTCAAGCTATATGACACATACGGTTTTCCGCTGGATTTGACGCAAGATGCATTGCGCGAAAAGGGTGTTACGGTTGATACGGACGGGTTTGATGCGGCGATGGCCAAGCAAAAAGCCAAGGCGCGCGCGGCTTGGTCTGGGTCGGGCGAGGCGGCGGATGAAACCGTTTGGTTTGACGTGGCCGACAAACACGGCATGACGGAATTTATCGGATACGTTGACGAGGAAGCCGAGGGGCAGGTTCTGGCGATCGTCAAGGATGGCGAATTGGTGGACAGCGCGACTATCGGCGAAAATGTGCAGGTTGTCCTGAACCAGACACCGTTTTATGCGGAATCTGGCGGGCAAGTCGGCGATAGCGGCCTGTTGTTCGCTGATGGCGTGCGGGCCGAAGTTACAGACGTGAAGAAAAAGACTGGCGTCTTTGTGCATATGACGACGATTGTTAGCGGTACGTTAACGGTTGGTTCGGCGGCAGAGTTGAAGGTTGATCCGGTGAAACGCGGGGCGATACGGGCGAACCACTCGGCAACGCATCTTCTTAACGAGGCGTTAAGAAATACGCTTGGTACGCATGTGGCACAACGTGGATCCCTAAATGCAGCGGAGCGATTGCGGTTNGATTTCAGNCACCAAAAGGCNATGACNGCNGATGAATTGGACGCGGTNGAAGTCGAAGTGAACAATTANATTCGGCAGAACGCCGCNGTNTCNACNCGNATNATGACACCAGACGAGGCGCGGGACATGGGNGCGCAGGCNCTGTTTGGCGAAAAATATGGCGATGANGTTCGGGTNGTCTCNATGGGTGTCGAGGCTGGTAGCGGCAAAGGGTTGGACAAGAATACCTATTCGCTGGAACTTTGTGGCGGTACGCATGTGCGCCAATTAGGTGACATCGGGCTGTTTAAATTGGTGTCCGAGGGGGCATCAGCCAGTGGTGTTCGCCGGATCGAAGCGGTCACGGGCAAAGGCGCGCTGGCGTATTTGTCTGCAAAGGAAAAGTCGTTGAATGCGGCGGCGGGGATTTTGAAAACCACGCCCGAGTTGCTGCCAGAGCGGGTAAAAGCGTTGCTTGACGAACGAAAATCCATGCAAAACGAGTTGGACAATATTCGCAAGAAATTGGCTATGTCTGGCAGTGGACAGGCGCGGGTCAGTGCCAGGGACGTTGGTGGCAAAGCGTTTTTGGCGCAGGTGCTAAATGGTGTTTCGGGCAAGGATTTGCGCGGCCTCATTGATGAACACAAGACACAGATCGGCTCCGGTGTGGTTCTATTAATCGCGGATACTGGCGATCGTGCTGCTGTGGCGGCGGGTGTGACCGATGATTTGACGGAGAAGGTTTCCGCTGTTGATATTGTGCGTGTGGCTGCCGAAGTGCTCGGCGGTAAGGGTGGCGGTGGCCGTCCTGATATGGCGCAGGCGGGTGGTGCGAGTGCAAAAAATGCTAAAGAGGCCATTACGGCTGTTGAAAAATTATTGGAGGGTTAAGACATGGCTGTTTATTCTATGGTACATATTGATGTGACTGATGAAGTTGAATACGAAAANTACGCGGCGATTGCCGGGCCTGCGGTCGTTAANTANGGCGGTGAATTTCTGGCACGCGGTGGCGAGTGTTTTCANATGGAAGGCAAGGGCCGCGCNCGCAANGTGATCATCCGTTTCAAGGATATGGCAACAGCGAAGGCNTTNTANCATTCNCCAGAGTATCAAGAGGCGTTGTCTTACGGTCTGTCAGCTGCGGANCGTGAATATACTTTTGTGGAGGGCGTTTAAATGCCTGCCTATATTATTGTCCGGATCGAGGTGACAAATCTGGAGGCATATCAGGAATATGCGGCACAGACAGTCGCGATTGCTGAGAGTTTTGGCGGGNAGTTTCTGGTTAAGGCTGGCGCATTCGAACAGGTTGAGGGCAGCGGCCCGGATCGCCACGTTGTGATTGAAATGCCGGACGTGGCAACTGCCAAAACGTTTTATGCATCGGACGCGTATCAAGCGATATTACCGATTGCGCTTAAAAACTCCAACCGTGATTTTGTGATTGTAGAAGGCGCCTAGCATTTTGCGCCGACTTCGCATTGCTGAAAATCAATAAGACTGCGTCTGTTGGTGGCGGCTTCAGAATAAGGCCAAATTGATGTTGGTTTATTGTTTCTAATGCGTTGCGCTGCTTGAAAACAAGTTGATCACGACGACTCCAGCAACGATTAATCCCATGCCGAAGATGGCCGCGAAGTCTAGTGACTGTTTGAACGCCAGCCATCCAATAACAGCGATGAGTACGATGCCGAGGCCGGACCAGATTGCGTAGACGATGGAAACGGGCATGTATTTCAATGTTAAAGACATGAAATAGAACGATATTCCATAGGCGACAACCAGTACGACTGAAGGCCAGAGTCGTGTGAATTGGTCCGATGCCTGCATTGCGGCAGTTCCGATCGTTTCGGTAACGACAGCGATTAGAAGATAGATATAGTGGACGGGCATGGAACCTCCAACAAAAAGGGCGACCGCGCTGGCCGCCCCTCATTTAATGCTGTGCTGCGCGTTTACGCCAGCGCTTTGTTCAGGTTNGCGTCGATTTTTTCAAGGAAACCTTCNGTNGTTAACCATTTNTGATCTGGCCCGACAAGCAGCGCGAGGTCTTTGGTCATGCAACCACTCTCGACAGTATCGACGACGACTGTTTCCAGCGTTTCGCAGAAGTTCATCANNCCTGCATTGTCGTCCAACTTNGCGCGGTGCTTCAGGCCNCCNGTCCATGCGAAGATGGAGGCGATGGAATTGGTCGANGTCGCCTCNCCCTTTTGGTGCTGGCGATAGTGGCGCGTGACTGTGCCGTGGGCGGCTTCTGCTTCGACGGTTTTGCCGTCCGGTGTCATCAAGATCGAAGTCATCAGGCCAAGCGAGCCGAAACCCTGTGCCACGGTGTCGGACTGCACGTCGCCGTCGTAGTTTTTGCAAGCCCAGACGAAACCGCCTGACCATTTCATTGCGGCCGCGACCATATCGTCAATCAAGCGATGTTCGTAGGTGATGCCAGCAGCCGCAAATTTATCTGCGAAATCTGCGTCGAAAATTTCTTGAAACAAGTCTTTGAAGCGGCCATCATAAACTTTCAGGATGGTATTTTTTGTTGACAGATACACCGGCCATCCCATTTTCAGACCATAATTCAAGGAGGCACGGGCGAAATCGCGGATGGAGTCGTCGCGGTTATACATGCCCATTGCCACACCGGCGGAGGGGGCATCGTAGACTTCGCGCTCGATTACCATGCCGTCTTCGCCGACGAACTTCATTGTCAGTTTGCCAGCGCCCGGGAAGCGAAAATCTGTTGCTTTATACTGGTCGCCAAATGCGTGACGGCCGATAACGATTGGTTTTGTCCAACCCGGCACGAGGCGGGGTACGTTGTTACATATGATCGGGGCGCGGAAGATCGTGCCGCCAAGGATGTTGCGGATAGTGCCGTTGGGTGAGCGCCACATTTTCTTAAGGCCGAATTCTTCAACGCGACCTTCATCGGGGGTAATGGTCGCACATTTGATGCCTACGCTGTATTTCTTGATCGCTTCGGCGGCATCGATGGTGATCTGGTCGTCAGTCTCGTCGCGTGATTCCATGCCTAGATCGTAGTATTTGATGTCCAAATCCAGATACGGCAGGATGAGTTTGTCTTTGATGAAATGCCAGATGATGCGGGTCATCTCGTCGCCGTCTAGCTCGACAATCGGGTTTTCGACTTTGATCTTGGTCATGGGGTTTCCTTCAGTGGATTCGGTGTTGGCCGCTGTCTATCGCAGTATTCTGTAAAAGGAAAGTATTGTATACGGTTGTATACATCTATTTGGCGGGCATTTGGCCAACAAACGTATCGGCAAGGCGCAGCAATGATATTAGGGCGTCTTCGTCCCCCAACGTATCTTCGGAAATATCGACCATTCCACCCATTTTGCGGCCCGTGAAACTTAGAGGGTCAACACCGTTTACGGCCAACGCCGCTTCCTCGTTCAGTTTACCAACGCGAAACATGCCGCCGTCTTTATGTACGCCGCACAGCATGTTGCCGTTTTGCATAAAGCAAAGGCCGCCAAACATCTTCTTTTCGGTAATCCCG
>JAESQH010000182.1 GCA_016765235.1 Paracoccaceae bacterium | reverse complement strand
ATGGTTGTCACACCAAAGTTGCCCAGACCCGCGTTCATACCCAACGCATAACCAAGAATTTTCTTCGGGTAGAAAAAGCTGATATTGGACATCGAAGAGGCGAAGTTACCGCCGCCGATACCAGACAGAAGGGCCAGAAGCTGGAACATCCAGAGTGGTGTGTCAGGGTTTTGTAGCGCGATACCAGCACCGATAGCCGGGATGATCAGAAGCGCCGTTGTGAAGAATATAGTATTTCTGCCACCCGCGATGCGGATGAAGAAGGTTGACGGGATACGCAATGTCGCACCGGTCAGACCAGCAATTGCGCCCAACGTAAACAGATCGGATTTTGCAAAGTCGAACCCCAGGTTCAGCATCTGCACTGTAATAATGCCCCAGTAAAGCCAAACAGCAAAGCCGCTTAGCAAGCTGGGGATCGAAATCCACAAATTCCTTGTGGCGATGGACTTACCGGTCGACGCCCAGAAGGCCTCGTCGTCCGGTGTCCAGTTTCTTAGATCTTTTCCCATTTCTGTCTCCTTATTTGAGTACGTTGGGTTAGGCAGGCCGTGATGGCCCGCCCGTTTTTGGTGTTATTCAGACTTTTTGTTCGTGAGAGGCGTTGTAGTCGGACACGACCTGTGCGGAGTGCGCCAAGGCATTGTTTGCCCGGTCAGCCCGAATTTTCAGCAAGTCCATGTTGGCTTTTTCAAACAACGCTTTCTCTTCCGCTTCTTGTTCTGGCGAGAAGCGGACAAAGAATGTCAGGAAGGACGCGATCGTTACGACCACACCGATTGTGAAGAACACATCGTTCCATTCCATCGCGCCTTTGAACAAGAAACCCGCAGCAACCGCACCGGCGTTACCACCTGCACCAACCACTCCGGCAACTGCGCCAAGGGCTTTTTTGTTGATGAACGGAACAACCGAATACGTCGCACCTTCGGCCATTTGTGTGAACAGCGAGAAGACGATCAACATCGGGATGGCCAAGAACAGCACGCTCATCTGGCTAAAGATCATCAGCGCGATGCCTTCGCCCATCAGAACGATGAACAACCAGTATGAACGGCCTTTAAGCCCCCAGATAGAACCGAAATTGTCGCCGAAGATACCACCCAGCGTACGGGCGAAGATGTTCATCAGACCGAACGAGGCGGCGATTGCACCGGCTGTAACCAGATTCACATCGAAGTAGTCAAAGAAGTAGAGCGCGGCGGTGTTGTTCACTGTCAGCTCGATACCGAAACTGGCACCGTAGATCAGGAACAATACCCAGACGCGGTAGTCCTTCATCGCTTTGAAGTACGCACCTGTGACGTTTTCCTTCTTGGGCATTAAGCCTTTTGCGCGCAACTCTTTGAAGTTACCGTCAGGCGCATCCTGTGTCATGAAATAGTACGCGATACCAACCAGGAAGATAACAATACCAACGGCGACCATGGACGTGCGCCAAGCTTGCGCGTCGGTGAAGCCGAAGCCAATCACGAACCCCGAGAAGATCAGCGGCATCACAATCTGTGTTACGCCACCACCAAGGTTGCCCCAGCCAGCGCTTGTGGCGTTGGCGGTTCCAACCACGTTGGGCGCGAACATCACGGATGTGTGGTATTGTGTAATAACGAAGGAAGCCCCGATGATACCGATCAACAGGCGGAAGAACAGGAAGCTTTCGAAACTGTCAGCAAGGCCGATGCCCGCCACAGGGAAGGCGCCAAACATCAATAGATATGTGTAAGACAGTCTGGGACCGATCCGGTCAACCAGCCAGCCAATGAAGAAGCGCGCGAACACGGTCACGGCGACCGAGGCGATGATTGTCCAGCCGACTTGCGATTTCGTCAGGTCCAGTTCTTCGCGAACGATGATCATCAGTGGTGCGATACCGAACCATGCGAAAAATGCGGCAAAGAACGCAAACCACGACATGTGGAATGTTCTGATTTGCACCATGTTAACCTTGAAGAAATTCCCCCAAAGTCGGGTCGATTTATTTTGAAGTTCCATTGTTAATCCCTCATCGTGATTACAGCGGTGGCACTGTTTATTTCGGTGAACGAATATGCCTAAATTGCATGGGGGCCATTGATCTAAATCAAATGGCGGGTTTTTTCCATAAAAATTCGGGCTTTAACCACAATAGTGTTGTGTTGAAGGCGCTTAGGTCAATCATCGAACGGTATTCTGCCAGCCGTTATCTTGACATTCCCCGACAACCTGCTTGATAAATATCAAGGCAGCTCGAAAGGTGACAAATGACACTCGAACGATTCGAATCAATAAGAGAACTCCCGCTGTTCGCAGAAATGACGGGCGTGTCTTTCGATGCGCTTACGCGAGGTGCATTCGTCCAGAATTTTCCACCTAATATGGTGATGATATCCGAGGGGGAGGCCGCGGATTTTCTACATATCGTGCAATCCGGTTGTGTGGAGCTGTTCTCGACTTGGACAAACCGCGAAACGTCGGTCACGACGCTTTATGAAAACTCGACGTTCATTCTTGCGGCGACGATGAAAGACCGAGTGAATTTGATGTCTGCCCGTACATTGCAGAAATCGCGGATCATTATGATTCCGTCAGAGAATGTTCGCAATGTTTTCGCCACCGACCCGGCATTTGCTTTGGCTATAGTTGACGAACTAGCCCGATGTTACCGCGCCACAATCCGCAATATGAAGAACCTGAAGTTGCGTACATCGATTGAACGGCTGGCGAATTACATTCTGAAACAGCACCATAGGCAAGGCGAAGCGTTGTCCTACCAACTGCCCGTCGAAAAGCGCCGATTGGCGTCATATTTGGGGATGACGCCCGAAAACCTGTCACGGGCGTTTAACAACCTTAAACCACATGGAGTGGCGGTTGACGGGCAGACGATCACCATCTCCGACAAGACCAAGCTGACCGCGTTCGCAAAACCAGATATGCTGATCGACTAACGTGCCGCCAGAATTCCAATCCGATCTATTCGCGGTTTTGGCTGTTCACCTATTCCACATAACGAAGGGTGTATTTTACGTCGAACGTAGGATTAGTTGCGCCGTTACAGCCCGAAAACGTATGTTTGGTTGTAACTTTGATGTCGCCACCGGCCCAGATACTGGTGCCTTCATTTATACCCATGTTGTTCGCGTTTGATGCCATTCCAACGTTACCCGCGACAATCATTTCAACATCGTACATACTCAGTTTTGCCGAAAAATTAACATTGCCAGCGGAGATCAGAACAACCTCGCCACCCTGCGTACAACCGTCGTTGCGCCCCAAAGTGACACCTGAAGATACAGCGAAAGTTCCGTTGCCGGTCGCATCGGTGGCAATAATTGTGTCTTCTACGCTGACTGAATCGTCGAATGTAAATTTGCACCCTTTTCCAACTATGACCATATTGCTAATCAGAAACCCTGGGTCACTACTGCTGCCAAGGCTCAGCCTCCCGCCAGCGCGGTTACACGTGATTATGTTCACAGCGCCGGCCACAAGGTCCGTGGCGACATCAAAACTGCGAGGGTTCACAATAGTATTGACCACCGTGCTGGTAATATATTTGGGCATAAGTTTCGAATTTGGATCTTGTAACTCTTGAATGCCCGTCGGTATCCGCGCAATCTTGCCGAATGTCATCGAATATTGACGCAACGCCTCTTCGATCCCAGGATTGGCACCGTTCGTGCAGCTACCAGAGGAGGGGCCGCAGTCATCGAGATTGGCCATTGAAACGACTGTACCTAGTTCAAAAAAGTTCTGCTGCGCGACCTTGACTCCACCTTCTCCGTGAACACAAAAGTCGTCCAAGAAGGTCTCCTGAGTGGACATATTTACAGCCCCCATAGCAAACAATCCGTCTTTTTCACATTTGGATACGAAGCGTTCAACGGTTGCGGACGTGGCAACCGTAAAGGCGTCAAATCCGACAAAGCGCAAGAAAAATGTTCCGACTTTCGAACTGTTAACGCCGTCTTGGCGTGTTGTAACACGAACGGCATTCGGTGGGCTGACGTCACCGGCAGTGAGTTCGGTAAATATTCGCGTAGCGCTGTTCCAATACCCGGTCTGTATATCGTTATCAACAAGCACGTCACCGTAACGGGCAACATTCATATTTTTTGCCGCGTANTCATTGGCAGNGACAATTACTGCCGCTTCGATCTGCGCGTTCCCTACAGTTCCCAGTTCAAGNGCNCCGGCATGNGCCGCCACATCGGCGGTGGTTTGCAAGATTTGCTTAACTTTCCACGCATTGCCTGCATCAATAGACAGGCCCGCGATTGAGAAGCACAAAATCAGCCAACCAAGGGCCCAAACCGTGGCAATTCCGTCTTCATTTTTGATGAAGCGTTTGGCGTTTTGCATGAAAATATACATTTTGGTGTCTCCCAAAGGCTATTAAATAGGTTCAAGACGCATTTTAACAAAGGCAACAAGATCGCCCGAGTTGCCAACGTTGATTACTCTTCCACCAATATTTAAAATACCAAATATGCCTACATCGACCATCGGAACACGTAGAACTACCGTCACCGTATTCAGAGTTGTATCTATGTGTGTGTTTTGCGCCAGAGGNGCAGTAGGGNCCGTNGCGGTCGGGCGATCNCCGCCAAATGTCCCTTGTGTTTCGACGTAATTTTGCAAAGTTGCATCGTCAGTAATCAACCGAAGGGACGCCTGCCTCGCACCGTCGCGTGCGACGTACCATAAATTGGACTGACGCAAAAACAGTAGACTTACATCCACTGTTATCATCAAAATAAACATAAAGACCGGAACCCAAAGGACGAATTCCACAGTGGTTGCACCGCTATCGTCACCAAAATTACGAATCTGTTGTTTGAGGCGATAAGATATGCTCTGCTTTTGACCAATATTTTGCATAGTTTTGTCCAAGTCCAATATACCCCATTGAATCAATGCGTTAACATCAAATCGCCCGTCGATACTTATTTTGACGAACTAGGTACAATCTCGACCAGCAGCACAAAAAGTGCCTAATTTACGATACTATACTGATAATAATCATATATTAACTTTTGAATTCTTCAACCCTGTCTGGAAATTTGGTCATCACGTCCTAATCTGTCATCCGCTTGTGGATAAGTCGGGATGCGGCGAACACTAATGCCACAATCGGCAGCGTCACGATCGCCAGCACCATAGATTTGTCGTAACCAAATTTATACGCCACCGGAGTTAACAAGTATCCCGTCAAACTAACGGCGTAATAACTGATCGCGACGACCGATAATCCTTCCACGGTTTCTTGTAAGCGCAATTGTAACGCAGCGCGGCGATCCATTTGCATCAACACTTCGTGATCCTGCTCGGAGGCAGCTACGTCAACGCGTGTTCGCAGCAAGTTGGCGGCACGTTCAGCGCGTGCAGACAGGTCTTTTAGGCGTTCTTGCGCAGATCGACACGTCCGCATGGCGGGGTCATAGCGGCGCGTCATGAACTCGCTAAACAATTGCCGCCCTTGAAGGCGTTCTTCGCGCAGCACAGATATGCGGCGGTTAACAATTGCTTCATAAGCACCAGCTGCGCCGAAACGAAAGGCGGTGGACGATGACAGCAGCTCGATTTCCGCGGCCATGATTAACAAGCGATCAAGCGTCTCGATTTCGTTCCCGTCGCCTTTGGCCATTTGCTGCACGATCTGCGTTAGATCAAAGTCCAGCTCCGCAACACGGCGCGAAACGGTTCGCGCGATTGGGAGTGTCAGCATGGACGCGGTTTTATACGTCTCGATCTCCAGCAACCGTTGCACAATCCGCCCTAGGCGACGCAATCCGATGTCAGGTTTAGTCAGAACCGCGAAACGGACGTGTCCGGCTTCGTCTATGCGAAAGTCACCCGCGACAACGGCCTCGTTGTCGATAACACGCGAAGCGGCGAGGCTTTCGGGCACAAACCAGTGNGGGANTTTNGTGGTCATGATNTGGTCAAGGTCGGCTTCGTCTTTGAATTCCTCAACGCGGACTAAGGCGGATGTAAGGACAGCNCCNGGGGCNGCGGCTAGCCAGTCTTTCGGAAANATCGANAATACGGCGGCNTCAAACGGGTTTTCCGCGACCGTATCGGCGAAAATGGTGTAGGTGACGAATTCAGTGTGCATCTCCCACTTCAAGAACCCGCGCCCNAGCTGGCCGGAATAATGATCCGCNTNNGGCGCAGGGTGTGCCGCGCCGTGGCGATCCAGCAGATCAATCAGATGCTGGCGGTCCAGCGCGCGATCCCGTTCCACCGCTTTGGTTGGTTTTTTGATGGCAAGGAAAGCAGCGCGGCAGGGGGCTTTCAGTTCGGGGAACGGGCGGGCGTGCAACTCGTTGTTAAGCTCGTAGCGTAGTGGGTGATTGGGGAGTGTCGTTTCAGACATAATGCTTCCTTAGGTTCGCCCGAACAGGCGTTCTATATCGCTCATCTTTAGTTCAACGTAGGTCGGGCGGCCATGGTTGCATTGCCCCGAATGCGGGGTTGCTTCCATTTCGCGCAGTAGCGCGTTCATTTCAGGTGCAGACATGTGGCGGCCAGTGCGAACCGAGCCGTGACAAGCGACACGGGACAAAATCGCTTCGATCCGGTCTTTGACGGTTTGGGTCTGGCCAAGGTCGGCAAGTTCGTCCGCGATATCCTCGATCATTGCGCGGGCGTTTACTTCGCCAAGGATGGCTGGGGTTTCACGGACGCAAATGGCGTTTCCACCGAAAGCCTCAAAGGTTAGGCCGAGTTCGGTAAGGTCAGGGGCGGCGGTTAGCAGGCGGGAAATGTCGTCGGCTGACATCTCGATGATTTCGGGGATTAGCAGGGCCTGGGCTGCGATCCCAGTTGAAGCCATTTGATTTTTTAGGCGCTCATACACCAGCCGTTCGTGCGCGGCATGGGCGTCCACAAGGATCATGCCATCGCTGGTTTGCGCGATGAT
>JAESQH010000181.1 GCA_016765235.1 Paracoccaceae bacterium | reverse complement strand
CTTGCTATTATGTATGAAAATGGCGTGGGAGTACTTCAGGACTATGCCGAGGCGGTGAAGTGGTATCGTCTAGCTGCTGAGCAAGGGCATGCGAGTTCTCAAAACAATCTTGGTGTAATATATGAATATGGCAATGGCGTGCTTCAGGACAATGTCAGGTCGCACATGTGGTATAATATATCTTCTGCTAACGGGGCCGAAGGTGCACGTGAGTGGAGGGACCAAGTCGCTGCTAAAATGACATCGTCAGATATCTCTCAGGCTCAGGCGATGGCGCGGGAATGTATGAGCAGTGGGTATAAAAACTGCGGATGGTGACCAAACATGGCCAGTTCTCGATGAGAGGAAACGCCTTTGATTGCAAAATCTCCTTACCTTGGTCGAGTTGCCCCTTGCGGCAACCTTGGGGACCTAGATGTCTGGCGCGCGCGTACCGCTGCTGGAAAATATGGCTGATTAGTTCAAGTCCGCGCTATCTAAGACCGGTTCGAATGTCAGGACTAGTCTGGCACCGTTGGGAAATGCCCCAGAAGGTAAAAATGGCAGCTACTTACTTGCCGCCTTCAAACAAGTCATGAAGATGCCAAATCGGCATAATCATCAACGGGTGTTCTTTTTTCTCTTCGCCAATGCCAATCTGAAACCCATGCTTCGAGTAAGTGATTTTATTCCTTTCATTTAATGGGCGAATTCCTACTCCTAAAATGGGCAAATAGATCGATGCTCTGTAAGCCTTAACCAAAGCGTCCATCAATAGGAATGTTCCCAGTTTATTGCCTTGTAACTGAGTTTGAACAGCCAGCCAATTGACATAAATAAGATGAGCGCTGCCTGCCCACAGGTCCCGCTCATCACCCTTTTTCAACTTACTATCGTCTTCCAAACTTAAAGAAAGTTGAAAGAACCCTTTAGCAATTTTGCTGGAATCATCATGCGCAATGAAAACACGCGCTCTCTTTTTCTCACATTGCTTAGCTGCTTTTTTCTTAGCATGCCTGTCGATTTGGGTGACGCCGCAATTGAAACTTCTCAAACTATCTCTTTCAGTCAGAGATGAGATGCGGATTTTCGTTAGGTCCAAAAAATTGATCACAGTCGTTGTTTATATTTTTTTGATAAAATTCAAAGGATTTGCGTAATTCTGGCGAAACACCGCCTGATTCATTGTAAAGACGGCGGCAGAAATCATACGCTTCTTTTTCAGAGCGAAACAACGGTTTTTCTTTGTTTTTACCCCCAGCAAAATGGCGAAGGGCGTCCCTTAATGAAAACATAACTTTTCTCCTGCAATTTCTTTTAGCACACTGATGGCCTTCAATGTCAACCAACATTGGTGGCATATCAGGCATATTGCCCCAATCGTTTCAGAAAAATACCAGTAAACTGTTACTTAATCGTCACTAAACATCGGTTCAATACCATTGAGATATGTATCATCCTCTGTTTTGTATGATTTGACCTTTGCGGTAACCTTGCTGTCCTAGATGTCTGACGAGCGCGTATTTACCTTAGGGTAAACTTAGGGTTCCTGTTTGGTTGCACTCTTAATATCAGCCTTATTTTTGCTCCACTTTTAATATTAGAACAATGGCTCATTCGGTCCTTTTATGCACGTTCCACCGAGGCGACACTGTTGACTAAATATTCTACTTCATGCGCAGCACTTTTAAATTTAGGGGCGCCAGACCTTAACGTAAACTTACCGTTCTTGGTTTCCCAATATTCAACGGTGGCGGTTAACATTGACTTGAGCCCATGAATCACCTCTATTCTCACAATGATAATTCAGAGAAACCAATTTGTATCGCCGCACATTTGTCTCAAAATACACTAAAACAAAAAGGAAATTTGGGATGGTAAAATGGCTTTTTGTGTTCATGTGCCTAGCATCACCTGCATATCCGATGACCGGACGCCAGGCGTTGGAAATACTTGATAACGAAAACGGTAATATAAATGGCCTATATCTAATTTCTGGATTTATGGCCGGGTTTACTTGGTCAAATTCGTGGGTAGAGCTCAATGGCGGGAAAAAGATGTTTTGTATACCTGGAGAGTTGGCAATTGTAGTGGATCAGGCGGTTGATATATTTAGACAAGAGTTAGGGATAAACCCGGATAGCGTAGAAGACCCCGCAGGACTGGTGATGCTTCTGGGCCTACAAAGGGTATTCCCCTGCCAATAGGCATCTCTAATACACAATAATGCCGATAGTTGCGTGCAGTTAAATACTCTGCCTATGGTTAGATGTATATATGTCCCAAATATTGGGCCGCCAATTACTTCAATATCGTGAATAGCGTCCCATTTTTTATGACACTTTCGAGCTAAGTAGTCTGCATTCATCGATACTGTCCCGCTAGCTAGGACGGAGTAGCCCGTAATTTAGGCGGGGGTTCTATTTTTCCATTGCACAAATGACTTGCTTGCGGGCTTCAAATCGAAAGTTGCTTCCTCCTCAATTGCCCAGATCGAGGCTTTTCCTATTCCTGATGGCCCTAGGTGCGGAGCTTTTGTCATGCGGATAAATCCACGGGCCTGCAATTCTATAAACCACGCACCAACTGTATTGCGATTAACGCTCAGTGACCGAGCTGCGTCTCTATGACTAAAAACGATTTGCCCATTGTTAACACCATTGTAGCGCCTCTTAATTTCGATATAGAGCGCCCTAGGGCCGGGCTTCATGGTTGCCCACGCCTCAGACGCCTGAAGCCATTCAGGAAGCTGGACATGACGCCCAGCCCCTTTCTTTTGATACTTGTATGGTTTGCTCATGTTTTCGGCCCTCCATAGTGAAGCTCGGCCAAGAGCATTGCTCGCCTTTTCGAAATTCCAAATGCACGACGGAAGTGCCGAACCTGAATTTGCCGGGGTGTTGGGTGGTTATATCGCTTATCCATTTCTCGACCCCCGTACATTCTCGGGCAAAAGGTCGATTTCAGGGGCATAGTCGCCCACACGAGTGGTCCAGACGCGCTTGAGGGATTCTCGGGTTGTGCAATAACTAAATGCTATCCATCGCCCCCCAGCCCCCTTTTTCTGGCGCTGGAAAATCCACTGGATTCCATCCTTACATATAATTACGCGATGGCGTCCCTTCCGAAACAACTCGCCCCGGTAGGTGTCCGAAGTTTCGCGGTGGTCAAGGTTCAGGTTCATGCTGCCACCTCGCTAGAAACGCGAGTTACGATTGAATGAAGAACGTATCGCGCATGTGTCCCAGAGAACGGTCCGCGATGGGACTCTGTAACTGTTTCGATATTTATTCCGAGTTCGCGCAGATTAAACACGTAGCCAGACCATCTAGGCCCGGGAGTGTCTATAGGAGTACATCCCTTCGATCCGACTGCAACTAGGCATTCAAGCGCCCAGCGGTCACGGCCTGACACGGTGATTATTTCTGGCCCAACCGAGCCATTGCAGATTTCGAATTGGGCTTTACCCCAACAATTTGGTTTTGTTGATGTCATATCATCCTCGTTGAATTGTGAGGACGGATGCGCTAAGTTTAGTTTTCCAAGACTACCCAACGCCCGCGCCCTCTGTTTCATGGTTGCGGGTGTTGTTCTATGCAGCGTCACTGGCGCACCGGGCTTGCCATTCGGCAATGTCGCTCTCACGCCATGCAACGGCTCGCCGTCCGATACGGATAGGTCGAGGAAACTCTTCTCGCGCCATCATTTCATAGATTAGACTTCGGCTAAGCCCGGTGATTTTCTCAACTGAACTTCTTCGGTGGTATATTTCCAGCATGTCGCGTTTCCTTTCGGGATTATGCGGTTCACACTGGTAATCTGACCTGTCTAGTTGCGTTCAAATAGTGGGGGACCTTGAGAAAACTCTCCCCCAAGTTAGGGAGTAAATACCCAAGGTAGTCTAATGGTAATTGGTACAAAACATGATTGAAAAAGATTAGTATATACTTTTCAAAGTGTTGATTGAGGGGCAAATCGCGCCAATTTAGGTCGGGTAACTCAAAACGGAATTTCCGAGTCGTCTTCTTCAATTGTTATTTCCTCAAAATTATTTATCTCCAAGACTTCTTCTTCGAGACCTTTGACCATAGTTGGGTTCGCTCCACCAGTAAGTCTCCAGTTTGATACCTTTGCGATTTCGTCTGCCGCCGTATCGGTAACAACTCCGCTGTCATTCCCCAATCCGAAGGATACCCCATTTGATGTTATCCAAGCCTTCAGTGTTGCTTTCGGACTTTGGCCTTTCAATGGTTTTTTTGTAGCTTCCCAAGCAGCAACCGCGCAGGCAAGTTTTGGAGCATATCTCGGATGAGAGCTGTCTCTGAACCCCTCCGCTGCGCCTTCTGGAAAGAAAAAAGGGGGGAAAAGCCCTCGCTCTCTAAGCCAAACCTTCAGGTCTTCAACCTGAACAGTGGTGTAAGTCCAATTCGGCTCCCTAATTACGCACATCGTAGTTGTAGCGCCGCTCAAATTAATCTTTCGATTTGAGAATAGACGAAGATTCTGGTTTTCAATTCTTATTAGGTTATCGAAATTCACCTCGATACGGTCTTCACCATCAAAGATTGGAACCGAATAATACGCGCGTTCATCCGCCATATACCCAGTTTGAGAAACGTGTGTTGTTTCGCTTGCAACCAAAGCGATATTGGCACTTAACTTGTTTGACAGAACCGCATTTCTGATTGCTTTAAAACTCGCGTCAAATCCCTCATAGTCTGTTTTTTGAACCTTTTTGAAACTACCGTCTGAATTAAAAACTGCACGTCCTTCTATCTCGTCATAAACTATCTCGGTCTCCGATGGATCACCTCCCGTAATCAGTATGGCCGCATCAATTATTGATAGCTCGTCATTCAGTCGCCAATAGTCCATGCTTAAAAGTGTCATAAAGAAATCCTCACAATATTATCACCTTGCTGGGTTATAAAATCCGCCCACCGTTCCATAAGGCTTCGCCGCTTTTCCAACAGGTCACTCCGCGCATAAGCTGCCTCAGCTTTGTTCTTGATTGTATGCGCCAAGGCCATTTCAGAAACCTCATTGGCCGCGTTTGTTCGCTCCAATGACCAAGTCTTGAAAGAGGTGCGGAATCCATGAACATCAGCTTTAAAACCAAGTTCTTTGACCAGTTTGGAAAGTGTCATGTCACTAAGCGGTTTTCCAAACCGTGTGCCGGGAAAGATAAAATCTGAACCGTCAGCAACCGCCTTGGCTTCGTACAGGATTTCTATAGAGCGGTTAGACAGCGGAACAATATGTTCCTGCTTGGCTTTCATGCGTAAAGCGGGGATTGTCCAAGTTGCCTTCTCGAAGTCTATTTCACTCCAAACGGCTTCCCGCGTTTCGATAGAGCGGGTCGCATTGAGAATTAAGAACTCCAGCGCCAACTTGGTTGTAAGCCCAGCACCCGAAGCCTTCACAGTCTCAATACATCCCGCCACTTCGCTATAGGGCAGCGCAAGACGATGCTTCTGTATGTGGTTTTGCTTGGGAAGGGCTTGCGCGATTGCATCAGCGGGATTGTCTTGTCGCCACCCTTGAGCAACAGCCCATTTCATAATTACGCCAATTCGCTGCCTGACTCTTCGGGCAGTTTCAGGTTTCTTCAACCAGATTGGTTGCAGTACCGCCAGAACGTCAGCGGATGTTACGTCCGCAACCTTAATGTTCCCTAATCGGGGAAAGGCGTATGTTTCTAAAGTAGAGATAAATTGAGCGGCATGCTTAACATTACGCCACGAAGGCTTGTGGATTTCGTGAACTTTGCGCGCGGCCTCTTCAAAACTCAGTATGGCCTCAGCTTCGTGTTTGCTTCGTATGGGTCTCCACCTGCCCGGGCGAGCTTACGGTTATCTAACGCTGCCTCACGCGCCTCAGCAAGAGAAACCAGAGAAGCAGACCCAAGACCCATTTCAGTTCGCTTGCCCCGAATGTTGATCCGCTGAACCCACCGCCTTGCGCCTGTTTTATCAACCTTTAGGAAGAGGCCGTGTCCGTCGAAGTATTTGCCGGGCTCAGTTACAGTCCGCACAAAAGCGGCGGAAAGTGCCTTTTCAGGATGCCGCCCTTCTTTCTTACCCTTGACCATACCTTGACGTCCCCCATTACATCCACCGTTAGTTTCTGGAATATGGGGGATAGCTTCGGAACAGTCAAGAACGATAGGCGAATAAAATAAGGGGTATTCCTGCACTTTCGGAACTATGAGGAAGCCATACTAGCGGACTGTCTGTCCGCCACCCACCTCATTTACTTGATGTCGAATTGTTGCTTTTTACAGGGTTATTGACTTTGTTTTATTGAACTATTTTTCCGCGACAGCCCCCAAAATGTTGAGCTTGCACACCTGACGGGTTCATCCACCGGAGACGTATTAGGAACGCTGTGGGCCGGATTGATTTTAAAGCCCGCTTATTCATTGATCGCCCGAGTGAGTTTAGACCGTTAATTTACATACAAATAGTTCCTGTAACAGCAGGGGTTGGCAGTAATATCGTAACATATATAATCCGCGAGTATGATGAGTTAAGGATAACAGGCATCCTGTGCCTAAAATTGATATTTTTTAAATTTCCATTTTCAAGGAGAAATTGCTATGAAAACTAATCAATACACTTCAGTTACTTCAGACAAATTGGTCAATTTGGGTGATTTCAGTATTGCCGTCATCTTACCTTGCTACAACGAGGAAGTGGCGATTGCGCAAACCATATCCGAATTTAAGGCAGCCATTCCTGAGGCAACAATACACGTTTTCGATAATGCCTCTTCGGACAAAACTATCGAGATCGCAATTCGAGCGGGTGCCGTTGTCCACAAAGAGACATACAGAGGCAAGGGCAATGTTGTTCGAAGGATGTTTTCAGACGTTGACGCTGACATTTACATTATGGCCGACGGGGATGCCACATATGATGCAGCTAAGGCACCTGAAATGGTTAAGCACTTAATTGTCAACAATCTAGATATGGTTAATGGAGCACGTAAACACACAGAAATCGAAGCCTACCGTCCTGGACATCAATTCGGCAATTGGATGTTAACAATTCTCGTTCAGATATTTTTTGGTAAAAAATTCAAAGACTTGCTGTCTGGATACAGGATATTTAGCCGGCGATTTGTAAAAAGTTTCCCCGCTAAGTCACGCGGGTTTGAGATAGAAACCGAATTGACAGTCCATGCTTTGCAATTGCGAATGCCGACAGACGAGATTCAGACAGCATATCGCGCTCGTCCGGAGGATTCGATATCAAAACTTTCAACGTATTCTGACGGATTGCGAATTTTGAAGATGATCGGCTTCTTGGTGAAAGAAGAACGGCCACTCGCCTTTTTTACTTCCCTCGCGTTAGTGATATTAATCCCTTCTTTGTTCCTGTTTGTCTCCGTTCTGATCGAGTATTTTGATACAGGTGCTGTTGCGCGTTTTCCATCTCTCTTTGTCGCGTTGTCTGGATTCATCATTTCGGCACTATCACTCGTATGTGCACTCATCCTAGATACCATTTCCCGTGGCAGACGGGAGGCAAGGCATCTTTTGTATTTACAATTTAATGCGCCGCAAAAACCTGGGACTGGTTAACTTCTCTTTGACATAAATGGCTGGAAGGAAATCAAAGTTGCTAGAAATGGCAACAGCCAGATCATGCGGGCCTGATAGCGATGGTGGGGGTCCGAAAGAACTCCGCCAATCATCGCATTTCCAATCAAAGCTATAAAAACTATAATGATGAGCACCAAAGTATTTTTTGGCAACACTCCCCGATACATCGAGTAAATGAGTAGCATTAAACTCAATATCGCCGAGACATATACAAACAGTGAAATCCACGCAAACGGATAAATATTATTAACCGCTAGGGAATCTCCGAATTTCTGCAAATTGGCATTCGACAAATAGTTGGCCGCAGATTCCGCGAACACCCGTTCTGCAGTATAAAAATCATAAAGCCCGATCATCGAGAATTGCTCTACAAAGTTTCCTAGTGATGCAGTTAATTGTTCTACTGGATGCTCTTTTGCGGCTGAGAAAAAGACAGCAAAATCTTCTTGGCTTAACCGCAATTTGGTTTCCGCATCAGCTGTTTGGTAAAACCCTTCTTTTCCCCACAGAAATTGTTGCGAACTCGTACTTCTAAGCGGTGCTGCTCCACAAATCGCAAAGTCTTTGTCACCGCAATCTTCAGCGATCAACTCAGCAACAGGTCCATCTTCGATCCCGCGTGCTGTAAGAAACGGTGCGTTGGCAGGCCAGCTCCCAAAGACTAAAAGCGCAATATAAGCGAAGGCAAAAACGCCCATTAATCCAGTAATCAAAGCCGATGAGGCACCTAGCCAGCCACGCAATGAGGGTCTAAAATAGGGCCATATCGAAAGTGTTGAAATTGCAATGATCAACCCAAAACTCAACAGTATCAGTGAGCTGTGGAAAGTAATGGCAGCGACCAGCACAATCCAGACAAATCCCATGGTTTGCCACCCAAATTTGGAATCGTTATAGCAAAGCAAAAAAAAGCTGATAGGTACCAGACCCGCAAACACATCTGGCATCGCATACCCTGCAAAATATGGTAAAGGCGTTAACAGCGCACAAACGACAGCACTAATTCCATATACAATAAACGGGCTTCTGACACAAACATGCAGACAAACAAGCCACGCTAAAACAGCGACAATAAGAGACTGTAGGAACACAACTAAGAAGGGGTCGATTATCCAAGAAAGATACAACACGGCGCCGTAAAATGGAGAGCGGGACATAGATATTTCTGTTGAATTTTGTTCTTGAGTGGTGGCCTCGACGGAGGCTCCCTGTGCCATAGATTCCGGCGGTAGTATTTCTTCGACGGTTGTACCGAACGCTACATCAATTACTGCTTCACCGGCACCAAAATATCCTCTTGTATCAAAAAATAAGAATGGAAACCCATTGACTGCTGCGGGTAAAACTTGAAGCAATGTAAAAAATGTAATGGCGATTAATACTTTGATATTGTAGGAAATAAAAAACATTTAGACCCCCAAATATTTACTAAATACACGAATAGATACCGCAAATAGCTATTACACAATTTATCGTTGTATCAAGCAAGTCGAAAACATAATTCAACTCTTGACCAGCAAGCGATCAATGCAATTATTTTCGATGGTAGGTGTCATTTCCATAAGCAACTTCGATTAGTTTAAAACCGAAATTCTTTTGTTGCTTTACCTAGCTTTTAAGCCAAATTGGATTTGACCATGCCCGTTTCCCCGCGCGATCAATTACGGTTACTCGTATCCACGGCGAGTCGGCAAGGCGTTCAAGTGAAAGTTGGGCGGTCGTCATGGATTTACCGTGCAAAGTTGCCATTGATGGCCCCTGACCCTGAACGATGATTGTTGCCGCTGCGGAGCAGTCGACCTCCACACCGTCATCAGTTAGGCGAATGTCATTGATATCCGGTCCGGTGCTGGAATAATACTCGCCCGCTTTCAGGGCTGCCAAAAGCGCTTCGGGGGTGTTTTGTGTAGCTTTGACCATAACCCAACCGCCAAAGTAATCGGGTGTATTGAAATGGGCATCATCGGTCGCGATTAGATTTAGTTTACGTCCGTCGTTCAACAAGTGTTCCAACGTCACGAACCCCTCGCCACGGTCGTTGTCCACAATGCACCCATGATTATAAATCTCGACGGCGTGGGCGGCGGTGATGGTGCGGGCATCGGCCNCGCTCATACCGGACCAATGGGGGTGTGCAATTGCGACGAATGCTCCGGCATCGCGCGCGCGCTTTGCAATACTGGCACCTGTTTCCGAACCNTCCAAGGTGCGAAAATTCGGTGCATTTGGCGGTGTGAAATCTTTCGGCAAACCGGCTGCAACCAGATGCCATATGCGGCCGTTTTCCATCGTGCCCGTATGCAATTCTGCTCCAAGGATGGTTGTGAAATGGTCATTATGGAAGGCGTTTGTGTCTGTGATCGGGTAGTCGAACAGCCCAATGAAATGATCTGTCAATGATATGAAGTCATAACCTTCGGCTTGATATCTGCGACAGACTTCTTGAGGGGCAAGAACTCCGTCCGAGTTGGTGGAATGGGTGTGCAGGTTTCCACGATGGAATTTTCCTGCGGCGGAGAAGAAACTGGTTGGCATGGCATATCTCTTTATCCAGGTGGAGAATCAGACGCTGTTCATATCTCGTGAAGAAATATGAACAGCGTTGCAATTGATGCCAAGCTTTTTTTTAGTTTTATTCGATATAACAGTCTATATGCGTCGCTTTGCCAGTATCGGGTAGTAGACGATGGCAAATCCCGTGAAGGCTGCGATCCACAGCGTTGCCGAGGCATATAGCAGATATGTTTGGTCTGGCAGGAACTCGGTCGTGATCCTAAGCACTGCGGCCATAATGATGGCCCAGTAGAGTGCCTTGATTGCGTTGGTTGATGCAGTCGGGCGGCCCGAANGCCCAAGACTTACCCGTGTCATCATCGCCAGTGTCATCACGCCGATTACACCTGCCGTCCACGCATGTGGTATTTTTGTACCGTCACCAATGGCCAACAGCACGAACCCCAGAGGAATAAACGCGTATCCGATGTGGAGGATTGTCACCAGCGGTTCCGCCAGTGTGCGCCAAGCAGTCCATCGGGCGAGGCGGATGAAATGCGTTATGGCGGCGAGCGCGCTAAGGATGCGAACACCAACGGATTCCGGAGCGATCATCCATGTCAGAATAGCTGCGATGGCGATGCCAATTGCAAAGGTGTCGAAATGATTATCAGCTGTGGGAAGGCGGCCCGGGCCTTGGCGAACCAGCCAGTTGCGGGTGAAGCTGGGGATGATACGCCCACCGATCAGAATGATCAGGAAAACGATGGTGCCAACTCCCATTCGGATGCCGTATCCACCAAAGGCTGACCCGTTGAGAGACTCGAAATGAAAAATGCCGTTGGATATAGCGAGCAGGGCGACAACACCTAGTACTTTGAGGTTCCGCCAGTTTTTACCAGCGATAATCTCGCGTGCCAACACGGCGGCGAGGACGACGAGGAAGGCGGAATCGATCAGGGGTGCGACAAGCGGCGGTAACCACTCCGACATGAAAATCGCTACGCGGCCCGCCACCCAAATGCTGGAGAGGCCAACAACCGGCCAGCCCAGAACAGGCAATCGGCCCGTCCAGTTTGGGACTGCGGTTAACAAAAAGCCTGCGATCACAGCGCTGGAATAGCCGAAAACCATCTCGTGTGTGTGCCAGTCAACCCCGATCATTCGGCTGGGAATCTGGCTTCCTGTCGCCAGGAACGCCACCCAGAGGGTCATGGCCAGTGCGGCCCAGATGCCTGCCAGCAAGAAGAATATGCGAAAGCCATGGCTGAATAGGACAGGGCCTTGATAGGCACGGCGACGTTCTGAAGATGTTAACATTTGGGGGCTCGATCATTGTGAAGGTTTTGCGCTGGCTTACCGGACCTAATTTCACGTGACATTGATTTATGTCATGTCATGTATTCAATTCCTCCAATATATATGCTTGAAATAGTGGGAAATGACAAATCATGCGGACTAAACCGGACCAAACGACTGAAATGGAATTATCATCTGGCAAGGTTACGCTGGACGGGCACGGGTATCTCGTTGACCCCGAATTGTGGACCCAAGAGTTTGCCCACGCGGTGGCAGGGGTCGAGAATATATCGCTGACCTCGGACCATTGGGATGTGATCGAATTCATGCGCCAATCCTATGCCGATCATGGCGTCGCGGTCGATGTGCGCCACGTAAACAAGTTTCTGGGCGAAAAGAACGGTAACAGCAAGCAAGACGGTCGCCGCTTGCTGTTTGAGTTGTTCCCATACGGATACGTCAAGCAGGCCGTGAAAATGGCTGGCATGAAGCAACCCCGCGCCTGGAGCACGGGTTAGATCCCCAGCAATAACCCCGGTAGATACAGAACAATGCTCGGGAAGGCGACAAGGCCCGCGATGGTCAGCGCGTCTGCCACGAAGAACGGCGAGACACCCCAGAATACGTCCTGAACCGTGATGTCATCGCGCACCCCTGCGACCACGAAACAGTTGAGGCCGATGGGGGGTGTGATCAAACACAGTTCCGCCATTTTGACCACCAATANCCCGAACCAGATCGCGCAAGCCGTTCCCGACATGCCGAACGCACTGTCAGCGGCGGATACAAACTCGCCACCGTTTAACGCCATTACAGCTGGATAAACGACGGGAAGTGTCAGCAACAGCATTCCGATGGCATCCATGAACATACCAAGCACCGCATAGGCCAGCAGGATGTAGACCAGCGTCAGCATCGGGCTTTGATCAAGCGTGGTGATCCAGTCGGCGAAAACCCCCGGAAGGTCGGCAAAACCAAGGAAACGGACATAGATAAGCACGCCCCAGATGATTGTAAAAATCATCACGGTCAGTTTGGCNGTTTCCAGTAGNGCTTCTTTCAACTGNGCCCANCGCATNCCTTTNTAAAGCGCGATAAGNAGCACGACGAANGCACCNAGNGCGCCACCCTCGGTCGGGGTGCCCCATGCGTCNCCGCCGAACGGGTTGTAGATGAAGAAAATGATNATCGCGACGACGAANAAAATCGGGAANGCACCGGGCANAGATTGGAANCGTTGTTTCCATGTGAACCCGCCGACNGNNGGGCCNAAATCTTTGAACACCANNGCNANNCCNATAACCAATCCACCGTAAATNACGGCCGAGAANGCNCCNGGGATNAANCCNGCNANNANTAANCGGCCCACGTCTTGTTCCACGATGATNGCNTAAATCACCAAGATAGCAGAGGGCGGGATTANCGATGCCAGCGTTCCAGCGGCGGCCACAACACCTGCGGCGAAGCGTTTGTCGTATCCCTCGGCCAACATCTCGGGGATGGCAATGCGAGCGAAAACCGCCGAGGTGGCAACCGAGGCTCCCGATACAGCTGCAAATCCTGCCGTTGCGAAAACTGTCGAAACGGCCAGTCCACCGGGCAACCAGCCAAGCCAGCGCTTGGCGGCCTCGAAAAGGGCTTTGGTTAAGCCAGCGTAGTACGCGAGGTAACCGATCAGAATAAACGTCGG
>JAESQH010000180.1 GCA_016765235.1 Paracoccaceae bacterium | reverse complement strand
TGGTG
The DNA here is from genome assembly GCA_016765235.1 of Paracoccaceae bacterium. GTDB lineage: Bacteria > Pseudomonadota > Alphaproteobacteria > Rhodobacterales > Rhodobacteraceae > NORP23. Next base: position 4,822 of record JAESQH010000180.1, on the reverse strand, counting down.
GCATGGGCGAAGGTCTTGGGATGGGGATGGGAATGGCGATGGCCAGTCAGATGGCGCAAGGTTTGGCGCAGCCGACTGCGGTTGCTGTTGCCCCTCCGCCGCCACCTCCGCCAGCCGAAAAGGTTTGGCATATTGCGGCAAACGGCGCGACCACAGGCCCGTTTTCACGAGCCAACCTTGGGCGCATGGCGGGCGATGGCGGGCTCACACGGGATTCGCTGGTCTGGACAGCTGGCCAAGACGGCTGGACCAAGGCCAACGACATTGACGAGTTGGCGCAACTGTTCACCGTGATGCCTCCTCCGCCCCCACCTGCTGCATAAGGTTTAGCAATGACCGAAGAACACCGTTTCCCCTGCGAAGTATGCGGGGCCGATATGCGCTTTGACCCGACAACAGGTGCGTTAAATTGCGACCATTGCGGCGCAAGCGAAGCGATCGACATCAACCCGTGGGCCAGTGGCGCAATCAAAGAGATGGACTTCAACGCAGCCCTATCTGCCGACGTGGCCAACTCCGAGATGGAAGAGGTCCGCGTAACCAAATGCGAAAACTGCGGTGCACGGATAGAATTTCAGGAAAATGACCACGCCACAGAATGCCCTTTCTGCGCCACACCCGTAGTGATTGGCACGGGCACGCAGCGCCAAATCAAACCACGCGGCGTGATACCGTTTGCCTTGACCGAAAAACAAGGCCGCAGCGCGATGACTGAATGGCTGGGCAAACTGTGGTTCGCCCCCAACGGCTTGAAAAAATACGCCCGCGCCGGTCGCAAGATGCAGGGTATATATGTGCCCTACTGGACTTATGACGCCGATACCAAAAGCCGGTATTCAGGGCAACGCGGCACGATTTATTACGTGACCCGCACGGTTCGCGTGATGGTTAACGGAAAATCCCAAACCCGCACGCAGCAGGTTCCGAAAATCCGCTGGACGCCAGTAAGCGGTCGTGTTGCACGGTTCTTTGATGANGTTCTNGTCCTTGGCTCGACCAGTCTGCCGAAGAAATACACNGANGCNTTNGCCCCGTGGGACCTCGCCGCGTTGGAGCCTTATAANGCCGAATATCTGGCAGGGTTCCGCGCCGAAGGCTATTCAGTCAATCTGGAAGATGGTTATACCGAAGCCCGCGAGATCATGGACCGCCGGATCGTGCGCGATGTCAAATTCGACATCGGCGGTGATCGCCAACAAATTACAAATCTGGAAACCAAGGTTAAGGATGTGACGTTCAAGCACGTCTTGCTGCCCGTCTGGCTGGCCGCCTATAAATATCGCGGCAAAACATTTCGCTTCGTAGTGAACGCACAAAGCGGCAATGTAAAAGGCGAACGGCCCTATTCTGTCTGGAAAATCACGTTTGCTGTGATAACCGCTGCAATAATTGCAGNGGTTATCGGCGCAGCCTATTACGCCAGCAAGTAAAGCCCGGCATTCCAGGGGCGGATCCTGGTACCGGTGGGCGTGTGATACCGTAACAAATACCCAATCTCACACGCCACGGTGTCGACGAACATACACTGGTTACTGGGCGAATAATAACGCCAACATCCGTCAACGAATCCTTTATATGAGCCAATTGGGGCGGATAAAGGGCTACAACAGGGCATTCTTGGAATTTATATTAGCTAAATGGATAAGTATTCCGTTAATGCCCGAAATATTAGGCCGACAGGAAGGCTTCCAGATTTTCACGGTCCAGAATCTCGATCACCCCTTTTTCGACCGAGATGAACCCCTTTTCACGCAACGCACCCAGTTCTTTATTAATGGTTTGCCGCGAGCAACCAACGACCCCCGCCAGATACGTCTGTGAATCGTAAATCGTACTGTTACGCTCGGAGAACATCAAAAGGTACGCACATAGCCTGTGATCAACCGGCGAGTGCCGATCAACAAGTTTGAAATAATTCAGTTGCAACAAATGCCCATGGAATACCTTCATCAGGTTTTTGACAAACTCGATTGATCCCAACGCCTCCAACAACATGGCCTTGGAGCAGAACAGCAACGTGGTATTCGCCATAGCCTCGGCGGTGGCAGCGCACAGTTGGTCCGTGATCGCCTCTGTTTCGCCGACAATAGCACCAACGCCTGCGCGCGCGAAAAATGTTTGCCGCCCATCTTCACCCAAATAGAGAATTTCGACGTTACCTCTGGCAATCAGGAACATGCCTGGCGATTGCTCGCCTTGCATAAGTATCTGCGTCGGGCCGTCGTAATTTAAGATGGTGCAACGATCGACAAAATCTTTACGAAATTGCTTCGGAAGGCCGAATAAAATCTCGGCCTTCATCATCTGCGGAAATTTGTCGCTAACTTCCATTATATTTGTNTCCGGTTAGTCATAGTCTATTGCTACCAGTTGGTGCCTGAAGTGAATGGGTGTTGAACACGCCATTTAGTATAATATTGCCGCCGGCGAAACCGGGAATGCCCAACAAATATGAACACCATACCCCCCGTCGAATGATTCCAACACTTAAAGAGCGTAATAATATTGCCGCCTTTTTGAAGGCTGACAAATATCGCGTCTTGTCGCATCAGCTACTAATTACTCCAACACTAGTAACAGTCTATCCGCTACACCAATCACTTCAGGTGCAGCAACGCTAGTAAAGCTTAAGTCGATTGTATGTCGGTTAGGCGACAATACATATATATTATTGCGCAATCACATACAAAATTATGCATATTATACCAAAAGGTCAAATTAAGCATACTTGTGCGGGTGTTTCGCGAAATGCGAAAGGCGCGAGGTTGTATCCTCGCGCCTTTCCCGTCGATATTTGTTTCCCCTACTTCTGGGAAATACGCCCATCTGTGTAAGGCGTATACGCTCCACCAGCTGCCATATAGTCGGCAACAANATTTTCAAGGCTTGGACCATANTCNTANGCNTTCATGCCNTCNGTTGCGAAGANTTTATANCCGTCNCCGCCTGAACGCATGTANTTNTTGGTCACAACACCGTAGATNGCGTCAGGGTCNATNGGNACCCAGTTNCCGCCATCGTTCACCAGAACNTCNACCACACGGCCNTCATTCGCCGCGACAGATGCATCCCATGTAAAGCGCAAACCGGANACCTGNGGGAANCGNCCGNCNCCNTCTTCCGCTTGGCTAACACCNTTTNCNAGTGCNGCAATAACNCCGGCCCCCGATAACTGCATCGTTGCAAGTGTATTCTGGAACGGCAGCACCGACAGAACATCGCCCATGGAAACTTCGCCAGATTCAATGCTGGCACGAAGACCACCACCATTCTGGATCGCGATTGTCACACCTTGGTCAGAAACCCGTGCAATCATGGCGTCAGCTACAAGGTTACCCATTTGGCATTCAACAGCACGACAGCTTCCGCGGTCACCATCAATAAATGCGGTGCTAGATGCCACAATTTTTGTGCGGATTTCTTCTAGCGGGGCAGCAGCTTCGGCAATACGTGCAACGGTGCTCGCATCTTCGGCCACAGTACTATCCATGATGATAGGCTCGCCCGTCGCGCTGATGATGTTGCCTTCATCATCAAAAACTACATTCAGTTCGCCAAGGAACTTACCATATGCGTATGCCGCAATAAGCGCCGTGTTTCCAACCATTGTCGGGTAAGGTCCAGCCGCACGATCAGATACGTTAGAGAGGTACGTATTCGAGTGCCCCGCAACGATCACGTCAACACCAGTCGTTTCAGCCGCAACACGTTGGTCCACAACGAAACCGGAGTGCGAAAGAACGATGATTTTGTTCACACCCATCGATGTCAGCATATCAACTTCTTGCTGAACTGCTTCGGATGGATCGGTAAAGACAACGCCCTTACCCGGGCTAGACAGCTCGTCCGTGTCGACAGGTGTTAGGCCGATCAAACCGATACGTTCGCCACCTTTTTCAATGATTGTGGATTTCGCAAGCTTTCCTGCCAGCAACGGTTCGCCCGAAACATCGGCGTTCGTCATCAGGATCGGGAAATTCAGCGCATCAATGAATCCGCGCAGCACTTCTGGGCCGTCGTCGAATTCGTGGTTACCCACGGTCATCGCATCATAGCCCATCTTGTTCATCATCTCGGCTGCAAGTTTACCTTTATAATAGGTATAGAAAAGCGTTCCCTGAAACTGGTCGCCCCCGTCAACAAGTAGAACATTGTCAGCGCGACCGCGCGCAGCTTCAATGGCCGTTACCAGACGTGCAGACCCACCAAAGCATTTGCCGTCGGTGTTGTCTTCAGCGGAACAACCTGAGTCGTACTTGCTGATCGGCTCGAAACGAGCGTGGAAGTCGTTGGTATGTAAAATTGTCAGACTGTAATCCGCCAAAGCGCCTGTGGCGGACATTGCCAGCGCCGCAGCGGTCAATAATATGCGTGATGTTTTCATAATTTCCTCCGATTTATAATTGTGGTTTCAAGTTAACAACAAGTTAGCGAGTCGCGCAAATACCATGGCGACAAATCAACGAATAAGATGTTTGACATCACCGCATTTGGATTGACGATTTGAAAAGGCAATCTTAGTCTTCGCAAAAATCCAACTGTCGAGGTGAACCGATGAACACGCCCCTGCCCAATTCCCAAACCCGCGATCTAGAGGCCTTGCTGCACCCTTACGCTAATTCTCCGGCTTTACGCGAAACCGGATTACAAATTATCACGCGCGGCGAAGGTGTGCGCGTGTTCGATGACAAAGGACGGCCATATATCGAAGCAATGGCGGGCCCGTGGTGTGCTGGCCTTGGCTTCAGCGACGAAGAACTGGTGACTGCGGCGCAAGAACAGATGGCCAAGCTGCCGTATTACCACCTGTTCGGCAACAAAT
>JAESQH010000179.1 GCA_016765235.1 Paracoccaceae bacterium | reverse complement strand
CGCCGCAAAACGCCGCCGCGAGGTGTCGCCAAAAAACGACATCGGTGATTGCCCGCGCACCTCCATGCCCATCATTTCGCAAATGGACAGGCCCGCGATCCGCACGCGCACATCTTGCGGATTTAGGCGTTCAAAAATAAACAGGCTATCTAAAACATCTGGTATTTGGCGCGGATTGATGTCTGCGCGTAAGGGCAGCTCACCGTTAGTCCGCAAGCCTTCCCAATGGGAACGGAGGGCTTGGATCATGGTCATAGTCATACTTTTTCCTGTGAAGCGGCCTTGCAAGAACCGGAGTTCTTCCCCCGCCGCGTCTTAATAGTTACTGTTCCGTTAACGTATAAGATTTTAGCAGAATTGTCTGGATTTTGATACCAATTGGTTAACAGATCGTTAATAGGTTAATGAAATATTTAGGTTGTTGAAAAGGGTTAACAGATGGCACTTCAATCGATGACAGGGTTCGCGACGGTATCGGGGCAGCTTGACGGGGTCGGCTGGGCTTGGGAAATCCGCTCGGTTAACGGGCGGGGCCTCGATGTGCGCCTACGACTTCCCGAAGGCGGCGAAGTGTTGGAGCCTGCCATTCGCGCCGCCGTGCCAAAACGCCTGACGCGTGGAAATGTTTCACTGAACCTTAAACTCTCCCGCGTGGGTGACGACGGAACGCCGGTTCTTAACCAGAAAAACCTTAAGGCAGTAATAGACGCCGCCGCGCAAGCCCTCACGATTGCAGAGGCGAGCGGGCTGGAAGTGCAACCCACTTCGGTCGGGGAATTGCTGTCGCAAAAATGGGTTTGGGATGCGGGGCAAGCTGTGAATCAAGATTGGGTTGAGGCCGCAAAAGCGCAAATACCGAAGGTCGTCGAAATGTTGGCCATTGCCCGACACGCCGAAGGCTCGGCGCTTTGCACAATTTTGTCAGGGCAGGTGGCTACGGCGGAAAAGTTGGCCAAAGATGCGCGCAAATCGGCGGATGCCCGAAATGCACGCGCTGGTGGTGTGTTGCGCGAAAAGATTTTGGCGGTGTTGGAAATCACCGATCTCGCAGACGAGGATCGTTTGGCCCAAGAACTCGCNNTGNTGGCCGTGAAAGCCGATGTGACGGAGGAGTTGGANCGTNTGGACGCCCACATTGACGCTGCTCGCAGCTNACTNGNCGAAAAAGNCCCCATCGGNCGCAANTTCGANTTCCTGATGCAGGAGTTCAACCGNGAGGCTAATACGCTGTGTTCCAAGTCCAACGATACCGAATTGACTGCAATCGGGCTTGAACTCAAAGTNGTGATCGATCAAATGCGCGAACAAGTTCANAATCTGGAGTAACCGATGACCAACCGCCGTGGCCTGTTAATTATTTTGTCCTCCCCCTCGGGTGCGGGAAAATCGACCCTGTCGCGCCGCGTGCTGGAGAATGATCCGGATGTGATGTTTTCCGTGTCCGCCACCACCCGCAAGCCGCGCGTTGGGGAGGTTGACGGGAAGGATTACTATTTCAAAACGCACGGGGAATTTCAGGCGCTGGTAGACAATGACGGCATGCTGGAATACGCCAAGGTTTTCGGAAACTTCTACGGATCGCCAATCGCACCGGTCGAGGCGGCCATAAATGCCGGAACAGATGTGTTGTTCGATGTGGACTGGCAAGGCGGCCAGCAAATTCGCAATTCTTCGCTGAAGGATGCCGTGGTTTCGATTTTCATTCTGCCACCATCAATTGCCGCACTTGAAGCCCGCTTGAAATCGCGCGGTCAGGACAGCGCTGAAGTNGTGGCGAGTCGTATGGCGCAATCGCGCTCCGAAATCAGCCATTGGGCCGAATATGATTACGTTTTGGTTAACGACGACGTTGACCGCGCCGAAAACGAGCTACGCGCCATCCTGACAGCCGAGCGCCTGCGCCGTGATCGCAATCCTGCCTTGGTACCGTTTGTGCAATCCCTGAATGAAGAATTTGAAGGTCGCAAATGAGCCATATTTATGAACTTGACGGCCGCNCTCCGCAATTNCCNGACGATCAGGATTACTGGGTNGCCCCNACNGCGGTGCTGGTNGGCGATGTNGTGCTGGAAAGTGNNGCCTCNGTNTGGTTCGGNGTGACNATTCGCGGNGATAACGAACGGATNACGGTCGGGCNGGGCAGNAATGTTCAGGAAAANACNGTGATGCACACCGATATGGGCTATCCGTTAACGATTGGTAAAGGCTGTACGATCGGGCATCGGGCCATGTTGCATGGCTGTACGATTGGCGACAACTCCTTGATAGGGATGGGCGCGACGGTTTTGAACGGTGCTGTGATAGGCAAGAACTGCCTGATCGGGGCGGGGGCGTTGATTACCGAAAACAAAGTGATCCCCGACGGCTCTTTGGTAATGGGCGTACCGGGAAAAGTTGTGCGGGAACTCGATAAGGCAGCGATTGACGGGCTTGCTAAATCGGCGCTTTCGTATCAAGAAAATATGCGCCGCTTTAAGGTGGGGTTAACGCTTAAAACGTAACCGTCAGGTTGGTTTCGGAGTTTGCCACCCGTATATCCCCTAAGGCCTGAGCCAACGGAAACTGCACATGTGCGGGTGTAACATCAACCTTTTCGCCATTAAAAACCTGCCAAGCGTCTTGCATATGAATACGTTTGCCATCCGCCCGAACCACAAGCCTGCCGCCTTGCTNGCTAACGACAATAGTCCCGCCAATGGGCAGGGCGGTTTCCACGCACAGCAGCAACAGGAACAACAATTTAACTCGTTCCCGCGCAAAATCTGCCGATTGCATTTGCCATTCCAGCGTTATACGCGGAGTTTGGATCATCCCGGTCGCAATCGTTTCAACCTCGCGCGCGCCCATTCGTGCGTCGCGCGACGTTTGCCCAAAACATACTCGGAAGAACAGTAATTTGGCTTTAGCGTTATCAACACTGTCGGCAATCAACCCGATCTCGGGCATGGTGTCGGCGACTTCGTCCAACAGCTCCACACCGTTGCCAATGGCCCCGACAGGGCTTATCAAGTCATGGCAGATGCGCGAAGATACCAGCGCGTCGATGGAATGTGCCATCACAGACCACCGGAGAGTGCGATGAACCAGTTTCTTGAACCCGGTAATCTAGTCCGACATCCCAGCCAACCCGACTGGGGGTTAGGGCAGGTGCAATCGGTAATTGACGACCGCATCACGGTCAATTTTGAACATATGGGCAAAGTCGTGATCATCGGGTCGCAAGTCCTTCTGGAACGGGAATACAGCAAGTAGCGCATAATCGTTAAGGTAATGTTAACGCGAAAAATTACAACCGTAAAGCTACACGCTATGACCATGCGTAACAGTTGCACCCATACTTCGAACTCCTTAGATTGACCTTGCAAAGAGGGCATTAGTTAATGAAAATCGACATAGATCGTTTTGAAGTACGCCTCGCGGAAACGGCGCAGGATGTCGCCGCCGCGCAGCGCTTGCGCTATAAAGTCTTCGTAGCGGAAATGGGCGCAAACGCCACTCCTGAAGAACACGCTACGCGACAGGAACGGGATAAGTTTGACCCCTATTTCGAACACCTGTTGTTAATTGACACGCAAGCGGAGGGTGACCCCCTCGACAAGGTTTGCGGCGTTTACCGCCTTATGCGCGGCAGTGCGGCGCGGGCGGGGATCGGATTTTATGGGGCTGCGGAATACGATCTGACGAAGCTGGAAAACCTTAAGCGTGAAACCTTGGAACTGGGGCGTTCGTGCATTGCCGAGGAACATCGCGGCGGGCTTGGTTTGCACATGATGTGGAATGGTTTGGGGCAATATGTTGCCAAACACGATATCGGCGTGCTTTTCGGCGTTGCCAGCTTTCACAACGCCGACCCCGCCCCGATAGCCGAGGCGTTATCGTACCTGCACCACAACCACCTCGCCCCGACCGAATTGCGCGTCACGGCCCTGCCGGACAACCGCGCTGAGATGAACGTGATGCCCGCCGATGAGATCGACAAACACCGCGCGATGCAACTTATCCCGTCGCTTATCAAAGCGTACCTGCGCCTTGGCGGGTATATCGGCGAAGGGGCATACGTGGACCATGATTTCAACACGGTCGATGTTTGCCTGATAATGGACACTCAAACTATGACTGAAAAGTATCGAGCGTTCTATGGACGCAGAAGAGGCGCATGATGGAACCGCGCGACGTTTTTATCCCAGTACCCAAACCCTATCACTGGCCGGGAATTGTGTTGCGGATCGCCATATTGGCGAGCGGAACAATTGTATTGATTTCGCTATATCTGCTGTTTCATGCGATTGAAATTGTGCTGCCGCGCTTGAATGTGACTTCAGTCATTGCAACCCTCTGGGGGCGGTTAGGACTGTTCATATCCGGTGTGAAACTGGAAGTCGTGGGTAAGCATATGAAGCACGGCGGGGCATTGGTGGCCAACCATTCCTCGTGGCTTGATATTTTCACTTTCCACAGTGCGGCACGGATATCTTTCGTCTCCAAGTCCGAGGTGAACAGCTGGCCTGTCATTGGTTTTCTGGCCCGTGTAACCGGCACTTTGTTTATCGAACGCAGACCATCCTTAGCCAAAAAGCACCAGTTGGCATTGCTTGAACGCCTTGATCGCGGCGATCAACTTTGTTTCTTTCCAGAAGGCACAAGTACCGATGGTCGTCGCATTTTTGAATTCAAATCCACTCT
>JAESQH010000178.1 GCA_016765235.1 Paracoccaceae bacterium | reverse complement strand
TTGCTTTCCGAACCAATGGCGCGTCTGGGTGCAACTGTGATCGGAGCCGATGCGGCGGCAGGAAACATCCCCGTAGCGCAGCTTCACGCTGAACAGTCCGGTCTCGACATTGATTATCGCAATACAACCGCCGAGGCGTTAGCCGAGGCCTCCGAACAGTTCGATATTGTATTGAATATGGAAGTTATCGAGCATGTGGCCGATCCTCTTGCCTATCTTACCGCCTGCCGGCAGTTGCTGAAACCGGGTGGGTTGATGTTGTGTTCGACACTGAACCGCAATCCCAAAAGTTATATGGCTGCGATTATCGGGGCTGAAGTGGTTATGCGATGGCTGCCACGTGGCACGCATGATTGGCACAAATTCATCACGCCTGAGGAGTTGTTCGATCTAATTTCCGATGCTGGGCTGAAGCCCGTTGATCGCAAGGGGTTCGTCTTTAACCCGCTTTTGTGGTCGTGGTCGATTTCAGATCAGGACTTGTCAGTGAATTACGTTACCGCCAGCATCAAGCCAGAATAATCACTCTTCGCTGGCCAAAAGCATTCGAAGATCGCGCAGAAACGGCAATGCCGCGCGGATTTTGTCCGATCCCAAGCTTGCCACGGCGTCATCAAACACGGGCGCAATTGCCCGAACCGCCTCGTCACGCGCGGTATGACCCGCCGGACTTATGGATACAAACTTACGTCGCGCATCATCCCAATCCGGGCGGATGTGGACGTATCCCGCAGCTTCAAGTTTCGAGAGCGTGTTAGTCATCGCTCCCTTCGTCACATGAAATACACGTGCCAACTGCGCCGGTGTTTTCTCACCACCCAAGCGGGCGAAGTGATTGAGAACGGTGAAGTGCGACAGCTCCATCCCTTTGGGCAATGCGCGGCTGAAACGAGTTCGCGCCATTTGTTCTACGGCGGAAATTTCGCTGAAAAGCGCGATGGCCAACGGGTCGTTTGATAGTTTATCGGACATTTACGCCTCGGGTGGTTCAAATTCTCGGTCATGGGTGAGCGAAGGAATTTTCGCACGCGCCTTCGCAACATCGTTAAGGTCCAAATCGACAAAAGTCACGCCTTGCGTTTCGCCGCCGTCAGCCAGAACCTCCCCCCAAGGAGAAATTGCCAGTGAATGGCCATAGGTTTCGCGCTTTGGCTCGCGCCCCCAATCATGCGTTCCGCATTGCGCCGGAGCCAACACAAAACACCCGTTTTCGATGGCGCGCGCACGTAACAACGCATGCCAATGCGCGCGGCCAGTCGGGACTGTGAACGCCGCAGGAACCGTCAGAATTTCTGCTCCGGCCTGTGCAAGTTGACGATAAAGATCGGGAAAACGAATGTCGTAACAAATGGTCATACCGATGTTGCCGATGTTGGTTTTCGCCAACGTGGCTTTAGTACCTGGTCGATATGCAGAAGACTCGCGGTAGGTTTCGCCGTTGCCTAAATCAACGTCAAACATGTGGATTTTGTCGTACCGCGCGTCGATTTCACCGTTGGGGGAAATCAGAAACGAGCGGTTGGCAAAACGGTCGTCTGCATCGCCAGTTTTCAACCCGAGGGAGCCGATCATTACCCAGCTTTTTAGTTCTTTTGCTAACTCGCGCAGTCGGGACAACGATGGGTCTTGAGCTTCGATATGCAATATTTCGGCCTGCTGTTTACGGCTGGACGAAATAATATTTGTGGTTTCGGGCGTCAGAACAAACTCTGCACCACCTGCATGTGCCTCACGGATATAACCTTCGACCAAACGCAGGTTAGCTGCTGGATCGTTGCTCGATGTTAACTGAACCAGCGCAACTTTCATTGGCTAGGCAAGCATCTTGTCGAGAACGTTATCGCCCTCAAGACCAAACAATTCATCACAGCCACCAATTGCCTTACCGTCGATGAATATTTGCGGAACCGTGCGACCACCGTTGCTGCGCTGGGTCATCTCTGTACGTTTTTCAGGGCTGGTCATTACGTTGTATTCAGTAAATTCAACTCCCTTATTGCTCAGCAGGCGTTTCGCGGCAGTGCAGTAGCCGCAGATCGGCGTTGTGTAGATTTCGACGGGTTTCATTCCGGTGCTCCAAATATATGTTTCGCCCGTATATATAGGGTTTCATACGTCTCGTGCAACGCGGGCGAGGACTAGCGCGTCAATTCGTTCCGCTCCGGCGTTGCGGAGCGTCTCCGCGCAAGCTGAAAGCGTAGCACCTGTGGTCATAACATCATCAATCAAAACGATATTTATTGGAACCTTCCGGCGTCTGTGCACAGAAAACACACCGCGTTGATTTTCGTGCCGTTCCTCCCGCGTTAAACCGTCTTGCGTAGGCGTTGCCCTGTCGCGCACCAATAGATCCGGAATGTATGGAACACCAGATATCTTGGAAAGATGCCACGCCAATTCTGCTGACTGGTTGAACATTCGCTTGAACATTCGCCGCCAATGCAGCGGGACAGGCACGATTGCATCCGCGCCACCCAATAAATCACCGCCGGAACGCGCCATCCACTCCGCCAACGGTCTGCCCATATCCAGCCGATCTCCATGTTTCAAACTAAGCACTGCGCGGCGACCACCGCCTGCGTATATCACGGCTGCGCGACCATTGTTCCATGCTGGGCGATGCGTAATGCAGCTATCGCACTGAATCTTTCCTTCCGTTTCGCCGGGCAAAGGCGTGCCGCACACATCGCAAATCGCACCGCTGATAAATGTCGTGTCAGCCCAGCAATCCGCACACAAGCTGGCGCCTTGTTCGGTTGGTTCCGTACACGTCAGGCAGCGCGGCGGATAGATAACATCCAGCAATGCACCCTTTCCCTTGGCGACAAGGCGGGGTATCTGAACTCTAAGAGGGATTTGAGAATATGCAGACACCACCGGACCTTTTCGACCACGAGCTTTTAGCCCAGCGCCGCGCGCGGGCGGCCAGCTTTGGCACTGAAGGGGAATTCCTGCACCGCGAGATCGCTGACCAAGTTTCAGAAAGACTGGAAGAGGTTAATAAAACCTTTACAGACGTGGCGATTATTGGTCCAAAAGCAAATTTATGGGTAGAGATTCTTGGGGGGAAACCCGTAAAGGATCAAGACACGCTTGAGCTGGATGAAAGTTCGCTTGATCTTGTGATTCACGGGTTGGCGTTACATTGGGCGAACGATCCAGTTGGTCAGCTTGTGCAAATGCGCCGCGCATTGAAGCCGGATGGCCTAATGATTGCAGCCATGTTTGGTGGACAAACCCTTAACGAATTACGAACGTCATTGGCCGAGGCGGAAACCGAAGTTGAGGGCGGATTATCACCGCGCATCGCCCCGATGGGGGAAATTCGTGACCTTGGTGGCTTGATTCAACGCGCTGGTTTGGCGTTGCCTGTCGCGGATTCCGTTAACCTAACAGTAACCTATGAAACGCCACTACACTTGATGCGGGATTTGCGGGCAATGGGCGAAACCAACGTCATGCACGCACGGCGCAAAACGCCAATGCGCCGTGAAACTTTGATGCGAGCGATGGATATTTACGCGGAACATTTCGCGGAACCCGACGGACGTATCCCCGCAACATTCGAGATCGTATTTCTGACGGGCTGGGCCCCATCCGAGACGCAGCAAAAACCGCTGCGTCCGGGGTCAGCGAAGGCGAGGCTCGCCGACGCGTTAAAGGTTCCTGAACTTAAGGCAGGGGAAAAGGCCGAAAATTAACTTTCGGCTTCTTCTTTAACCGGCGCAGGCTTGTTTGGATTAGACGAAACACCAACTTGTGCAGCGCGCAAAAGACGGTCCCCAATCGCAAAACCCGAAGCCATAACCTGAATGATCGAGCCTTTGGTCGTGTTCGGCACAGGTGCCTCGAACATCGCTTGATGCAGTTTCGGGTTGAACTTGTCACCGATTTCAGGCGCTACCGTTACGATCTTGTGCTTTTCAAACACAGACAGCAATTCGCGTAGGGTCAACTCCAAACCTTCCGTCAAAGATTTGTGCTGTTCGCGCAGATCATCGTCGATGTTTCCCAGCGCCCGCTCGAGGTTGTCCTGAACCGACAGCAAATCACGGGCCAGTTTCGTGCCGCCGTAAACTTCAGCATCGCGACGATCACGCTCGGATCGTTTTCGCAAGTTTTCGGTTTCCGCAAATGCGCGTAGCAGCCGATCTTTCAGCTGATCGCGTTCTTTTATAATTGTATCAATGTCCGGGAAATCCAGCACGTCTTCTTCCAGCTCCAATTCGTCATCGGATGTGTCGATATCGTCTAGAAATCCGTTTTCTTTTTCGTCACTCATCTTGTTTGCCTTCTATGTCAGGTCCGACGGGACACCAATCGGCCCACCAGCTGCGCTGTGTAATCGACAATCGGAACGATCCGGCCATAGTTCAGCCTTGTCGGTCCAATCACGCCCACCGCGCCAATAATTTTCCGCTCAGCGTTCATATAAGGGGAAACGACCAAAGAGGAACCCGAAAGTGAGAAAAGTTTGTTCTCTGAGCCAATAAAAATGCGAACTCCGTCGCCTTCTTCGGTCAAATCCAGTAATTGCGCCAAATCGCGCTTGCGTTCAAGGTCATCGAACAGCTGTCGGATGCGCTCCAAATCCAGTTCCGAGGCGTCATCTTCAACAAGATTCGCTCTGCCACGAACGATCAAACGGTCGCGCCCGTCCTGTTCATCGACCCAAATCGCCAACCCGTCTTTGATAAGGCTTTGCGATAGGCGGTCGAGTTCTTGGCGATGCTTCTCGATCTCCCGCGCAACGACGCTTTGCATTTGCGAAACGGTGTGACCTTCAAGAACGGCGTTCAGAAAGTTCGCCGCCTCGCGCATGGCCGATGGGGTTAAGCCGATTGGCGGGGTGAACAGGCGATTTTCGACCTGCCCATCAGCGGTAACCAAAACCACCAACGCTTTTTCCGGCGAAAGCGCAACGAATTCGAGATGTTTGATTGGGCTTTCGGTTTTGGGCGTCAGAACTAGACTTGCACCTTTGGTCAGGCCCGACAGCATAGAGCCGACCTTATCCATCATGTCGCCAATATCTGGTTCATTGGTATCAAGGGATCGTTCGATTTCAGAACGCTCGCTGCCCGACACAGTTCCAACTTCCAACAGCCCATCAACAAACAACCGCAAGCCAACATGCGTTGGGATGCGCCCCGCCGACGTGTGTGGGGAATCAAGCAAACCCAGATGTTCAAGGTCACTCATCACGTTGCGGATGGTTGCGGGTGACACTTTTTCCGTCAGGCTTTCCGTCAGGGTTTTGGATCCGACCGGTTCACCCGTTTCCAGATACGATTCCACCACTTGCCGAAAAACCTCGCGGCTGCGGTTGGTTAGTTCTGAAAGCGGGATGGTTTGCGTCATAATCATGCACCTTGGTTCACGTGAAACTATGCATTCCGGCGGGTTGGGTCAATCGCTGGGATGGACGCAAGGCGCGACTTTGTTTATGAGGCAGGAAAACAAACCCAACGGAGGCTTCCATGCGCCCATCTGGCCGTAATACCGACATCATGCGTGACATCGTTATCGAAACTAACGTCACCAAACACGCCGAAGGCTCCTGCCTGATCAAAATTGGTGACACACATGTGCTTTGCACCGCATCGCTTGAAAGCCGCGTACCACCGTTTTTACGCAACTCTGGCCTTGGCTGGGTAACTGCGGAATACGGGATGCTGCCACGTTCCACAGGTTCGCGGATGCGGCGCGAAGCCACCGCTGGCAAGCAATCTGGCCGTACACAGGAAATCCAGCGCTTGATCGGGCGCTCGCTGCGCGCTGGTGTGGATCGCGTTGCCATGGGCGAACGCCAGATCACGGTCGATTGCGATGTTCTTCAGGCTGATGGCGGTACTCGTTGTGCTGCAATCACAGGCGGCTGGGTTGCGCTGCGCTTGGCGGTTAACCAGTTGTTAAAGGCTGGTGACATCAAGGAAGATCCGCTGACAGATCATATTGCTGCGGTTTCTTGCGGAATTTATGGTGGTCAGCCTGTGCTGGATCTAGATTACATCGAGGATAGCGATGCTGGCACGGATGCGAATTTTGTTATGACTGGCGCTGGCGGATTGGTTGAAATTCAAGGGTCTGCCGAAGGTGCGACGTTCTCTCGTGGTGAATTCAACACACTGATGGATTTGGCAGAAAAAGGCGTGGCCGAGTTGGTTATCGCACAGAAAGCTGCCATCGCTTAATGCGGAAGTTCACCGAACCCAAACTGCTGGTTGCAACCCACAACGCTGGCAAGTTGGAGGAAATTATCCGCCTGCTTGAGCCTTACGGGATTGCGATTACGTCGAATGGCGAACTCGGTCTGCCCGAACCTGATGAGACGGAAGACAATTTCATCGGCAACGCGCGGATCAAGGCCCATGCCGCGGCGAAAGCCAGTGGGTTACCTGCTTTGGCCGACGACAGCGGGATTGTGGTTGATGCTTTAGGTGGCGCGCCGGGGGTTTATACGGCTGATTGGTCCGAAACCCCGAATGGTCGCGACTTTCCCATGGCGATGACCAAGGTTTGGACAAAGTTAGAGGCGTTGAATGCGCCTGCTCCGCGTGTGGCACGGTTCTGTAGCACGCTGGTGTTGGCTTGGCCGGATGGTCATGACGAGGTGTTCGAGGGCAAGATTGAGGGCCAATGCGTTTGGCCAATGTGCGGCGAAGAGGGCCACGGATATGATCCGATGTTTATGCCCGATGGCTATGATATTACGTTTGGCGAGATGGACCGCTGGGAAAAGAACAAAATCAGCCACAGGGCTGATGCGTTTAACAAGCTGGTCAAAGGGTGCTTTGAATGACTGACGTGAAACGAATATCGACAGGCTCACCGTTTGAAAAGACGTTTGGGTACAGTCGTGCCATTGTTAAAGGCGGCTGGTGTTTCGTTTCGGGTGTTACTGGGTACGATTATACCACCATGAAGATGCCGGAAGGGATTTCAGCGCAGGCGCGGAATTGTTTCGGGACTATCGACAGCGTTCTTGCGGAGGCTGGCTTCGAAATGGCCGATATAGTTCGTGTGCAGTACACGGTTACAGATTGCGATCTGGTGGATGAACTTGTTCCCGTACTTGGTGAGGCGATGAGGGATATCCGCCCAGCCGCAACGATGGTTATCGCGGGTTTGATTAAGCCGGAAATGCTGGTGGAAATCGAAGTCACTGCGTTTAAGGGATAGCGATGGAAGATTGGCGAAATGCGGGCTTCGGAGTTTATATCCACTGGCCATTTTGCATGCACAAATGCCCCTATTGTGACTTCAACAGCCATGTTTCAAAGGAAGTAAACCAATTGGCCTGGCGCGAGGCACTTTTGACGGATATTCGACGTAGCGCTGAAGAACTGCCGGACAGGCAAGTCGATACCGTGTTTTTTGGTGGTGGAACACCAAGCCTTATGCCACCCGAGACCGTATCTGCCGTGATCGAAGAAATCGGGCGTGTTTGGCGCCTTGCTACTGACGCAGAAATCTCGCTGGAGGCCAACCCGACATCCGTCGAGGCAGGGCGTTTTGCGGGATATTCAGATGCGGGCGTTAATCGTGTTTCAATGGGAATTCAGTCTCTGCGTGANNCNGATCTAAAAGCATTGGGCCGGATGCANACCGTTGCCGAGGCTCGCGCCGCATTTGATGTTGCTCGTAAACAATTTGACCGTGTCAGCTTCGATTTGATTTATGCCCGCCAGAACCAGACCGTTGATGATTGGGATTCGGAATTGTCCGAAGCTATTGATATGGCAGTCGACCATTTATCCCTATACCAGCTAACTATCGAAGAAGGCACACGTTTTGGCGATATGCATGCCCGTGGATCATTGCGAGATATTCCAAATGATGCGCTGGCAACCGATATGTACTTCCGAACGCAAGAGGTTTGCGAACGGTACGGTTTACCTGCATATGAAACCTCCAACCACGCGCGGGCTGGTGCCGAAAGTCGACACAATTTGGTGTATTGGCGATATGGCGATTACGTCGGGATCGGGCCTGGTGCACACGGGCGGATCACCGTGAATGGGCAAAAACTGGCGACCGAGACTTACTCGGAACCAAACCGCTGGTTGGAGCAAGTCCGTGAAGCGGGATGGGGGCGAAAATCGGTTGAAGTTGTAACAGCAGAGGATCAGGCAAACGAATACTTGATGATGTCGCTTAGATTGGCCGAGGGCAGCGATTTGAGTCGATATGCCTCCCTGAAGGGTGGCAATCTAGGGGCGACGAACGTTGAGGAAATGGTGTCCGGCGGGTTTGTATCACGTGAAAGTGGCATTATCAAAACCACGCCGAAGGGTCGACCGTTGTTAAACGCCGTTCTGCGTCAGTTATTGGCCTAAACGATGCGGATCGTTTGGCTAACCTTTGGAATGCTGAGCGTATTGGCAGGTTTCACAGGCCTTTTCCTGCCTTTGCTGCCGACCGTTCCTTTTGCTCGCCGCATTCTTTTTCGGAAAATCATCGCCAAGGGCGCATGATTGGTTGTTGTCACATAAAAAATTTGGGCCTGCCCTTCGCGATTGGCAGGAAAACGGGTCGATCAGTCGTAAGTCAAAATATCTGTCGGCGGTGTCCATGGTGGCTGTTTTTATCATATCCGGTCTGCTAAAATTTCCGGTATATGTGCTTATAATTCAAGCTGTTATACTGATTTCCGTTTCGTATTTTATATGGACGAGACCTAATACTTGATCACTGTGATAGAAGCTGGCAGAGTCCATCAAGTTGTTCCAGATCAGAATATTTGATCCGCAGCTCGCCGCTTTGCCCACCAACTTTGTGATCGATACTAACTTTAACGCCAAGATGAGCGGTCAGGTCGTTTTCGATGGCCCTCGTGTCCGCGTCCTTGGTTGGCTTTAGCNGTCGNTTCTGCGTCANACNCGGCNTTTTNGCCTTCGCCAAAGCCTCGGCCTGTCGAACGGACAATCCTTTCGAAATAATTTGACGCGCCAACGCGACCGGATCAACTGCGGGAACAAGCGCCCTCGCATGGCCCGCCGAGATTTGACCGTTTTGAAGGTATTCCTGCACCTCGGAAGGTAGATTTAGGAGCCTAAGAAGATTCGCGATATGGCTGCGGCTTTTACCTAACGCTGCCGCCATTTTTTCCTGAGTATGCCCGAATTTGTCCATCAATTGGCGATACCCCATCGCCTCTTCCACCGCATTCAAATCTGAACGCTGGATGTTTTCGATAATGGCTAACTCCAACACCTCTGTATCGGTCAATTCGCGGATCAGAACGGGGATACTGTGTAACTTGGCCCGTTGTGCTGCGCGCCAACGTCTTTCACCGGCAACGATCTGATACCCGCCTTGGTTATTTGGGTCGGGTCGAACGATTAACGGCTGGATTACGCCTTTTTCCGTGATGGACGCCGTCAGATCTTGCAGATCCTGCTCAACAAATGTTCGGCGCGGCTGGTCCGGGTTCGCAAAAACCTTTTCGATCGGCACATTCATATCACTTGTCCGAATGGTGGCTGTTGCGCGAGCGTTAATCCCGTCGTCAAGATTCACGTCTGCCAGCAACGCGGAAAGACCGCGACCTAGACTCTTTCGTTCAGTTTTCTTTGCCATTTTTCANCATTTTCAATCTGTTACGTTATCATTCATGCGCCGAAGCAANTCGGCNGCTAGTTTCTGGTATGCAATACTTCCGGAACTTCTGTGGTCATAAATCAACGCCGGAACCGAATGNGANGGNGCCTCNCTNAGNCNAATATTCCGTGGGATNATGGTCTCGTAAACCANTTCNCCNAGGTTCTCGCGCACATCATCTTCAACCTGCTTNGACAGATTNTTTCGACGATCATACATCGTNAGNACGATCCCCTGAATGTTCANNTTCGGATTTANGGTTTGTTTGACCTCGCGGATGGTCAGCATCAGTTGTGACANACCTTCAAGNGCGAAAAACTCGCANTGCANNGGCACAAGGACNGAATCCGCGGCGACCATNGCATTTACGGTCANCAAGTTCAGCGACGGCGGNCAATCGATCAATATGTAGTCAAANTTACAGGCCAGCGCATCNTCTGACGANAACGCCTGCCTCATCCGCAACACNCGATTGGGGTCNTTCACCATGTCNACATCNGCNGANCTTAAATCNTTGGTCGANGGCGCAATGAAGAAATTAGGAATCATCGTTTCCTGCGCGATCGCAGAAAGCGTAGTGTCGCCGACGAGCAAATCGTAAGTCGTCAACTCGCGCATGTCTTGGGTGATACCCAATCCGGTCGAAGCGTTGCCTTGCGAATCTAGATCAATCAACAGAACTTTCCGCCCTACAGCGGCCAAAGCTGTGCCTAGATTTATCGCCGTCGTGGTTTTCCCTACGCCACCTTTTTGATTGGCCACAGCAATTACGGTTTGGGTTTTAGCAAGTGTAGTAGTGCTTTTAGACACGTTTGAACTCTCCGATACGGAGTATAACTGCATCTCGATCAGTCATACTGGGAATTGTCTCGTACGCCATATGCCAACATGATGAGGCTTCGGTCAATTCCGAATCGACTCTTGCGCCTTTAGGAAACAAACAAATTCCGTTTTCATTCCTATGTTTCTCTGCGAATTCAAGAAGTTGGGGAAGTGAAGAAAGTGCGCGGGCAGAAAGAATATCTGCGTTCTGCGGCTCCAGCTGTTCTATACGTTTCGTAATCACTTCAACTGCAATACCCATCTTTCGGGCGGCAGTCTGAAGGAATATGGACTTCCTTCTATCGCTCTCGACCAGTGTAATTTTCATATCCGGTGATTTCTCTGCCGCAATCGCACCGATCACGAGGCCCGGAAATCCGGCGCCAGAACCAATATCTACCCATGTACTTACATCTGCCGGTGTCAACGCCCAAAGTTGTGCGGAATCTGCCATGTGCCGGTGCCAAACATCAGTAATAGTGGACTTTGCGACCAGGTTTATCTTTGGATTCCATTTGATCAATAGCGCGGCGTAAGCTTCCAAGCGACCCATTGTTTCACGTGAAACATCAAATATCTCTGCGAAGTTATCTTGCGAAACCGTCACTTCACTCATGCCGAGCGTTTCTTTTTCGGTTTACGTATATTGGCGAGTATCAATGTCAGCCCCGCAGGCGTCATCCCGTCAATTCGCCCAGCCTGCCCCAGCGTTGCCGGTTGGATATTAGTAAGCTTACCGCGCAATTCGTTGGATAATCCCACGATGTTTTCATAATCCGTGTTCGTCGGAATCCGCAGCGCCTCGTCCCGCCGCATAGCTTCCACGTCTTTCTTCTGACGAACGATATAATGGGCATAGCGCGCGTCGTTCTCTACCTGTTGTGCTATCTTTGCAGGAACGTCTGATAGTTCTGGCCAAATACTTGAAAGTCTTGAAATGTTAACATCTGGATAAGTCAGTAAATCCAGCGCCGTACGGCGGACACCGTCCTGATTGACTTTAATGCCGAATTTTCCTGCCTCCTTTGGAGAAACTGAAAGGTTTCCGCAATTTTCTTTGGCTTCGGTTAAAGAAACCATGCGTTCATCAAACGCGGCTTTCCGCTGATCTGAAACACAGCCCAACGACACTCCAATCGGCGTAAGTCGCTGGTCAGCGTTATCTGCCCGCAAAGAAAGCCGGTACTCGGCCCTCGATGTGAACATTCGGTATGGCTCTGAAACACCGCGTGTTACCAAATCGTCGATCATCACACCGATATAACCATCAGCGCGGTCGAAAAGTACCGGCTCGCGGCCGTTAACCGCCAGAGCGGCGTTCAATCCGGCCACAAGCCCTTGCGCGGCCGCCTCCTCATATCCAGTTGTACCATTCACTTGACCTGCGAAATAAAGCCCGGGCGCCGCCTTAACCTCCAAAGTGGAGCGCAACGCCCTTGGGTCGATATAGTCGTACTCGATAGCATAACCTGGCTGGAGAATTTTTACATTTTCCAAACCCTTGATCGAAGCTACGTAGGCCTCTTGCACGTCCAATGGTAGCGATGTTGAAATACCATTGGGGTATATGGTTGAATCACTAAGGCTCTCCGGTTCCAGAAAAATCTGGTGGGTGCTTTTATCAGCGAACCGGACAATTTTATCTTCGATTGAAGGGCAATATCTGGGGCCAACACCTTCGATCTGTCCACCATACATAGCCGACTTTTCAAGATTTTCCCTAATAATATCATGTGTTTGATTGTTGGTATGGGTAATACCGCAAGACACCTGACGCGCCACAGGTGCATCAGACATGAACGAAAACATTGAAGGCGTGTCGTCGCCTTTTTGCATCTCCAGCCCATCCCAATTGATGGTTCGTCCATCCAGTCTGGGCGGCGTACCGGTCTTTAAGCGACCCAAGGGCAGGCCTAGCGCATCAATCCGTTCAGCCAAAGCCACTGACGATTTGTCGCCCATACGGCCACCTGTATGCGTTTTGTTTCCGATATGGATTACCCCACGCAAAAAGGTTCCCGCTGTAAGAATAACGGCTCCCGCAGTAATTTCACTGCCATCAGCAAGAACAACACCTTCAACCGAGCCATTCACAACGATCAAATCCGAAACTTCCGCTTCCAAAACCTCCAGATTATGTTTGCTTTTGAACTCCGCTTGCATCGCCGCTTTGTAAATTCGCCGATCTGCTTGCGCTCGCGGACCCTGAACAGCCGGCCCTTTTCGGCGGTTAAGCAGTCGAAACTGGATACCCGCTCGGTCCGCCACGCGGCCCATAACTCCGTCTAGTGCGTCGATTTCCCGGACAAGGTGTCCCTTTCCAAGGCCACCTATCGCAGGATTACAGGACATTTCACCAATTTTATCAAATGCCAACGTGACCAGAACGGTCTTCACACCCATCCGGGCCGCTGCCTGAGCCGCCTCTGAGCCAGCGTGCCCGCCGCCAATTACAATTACATCGAACATATGTTTCACGTGAAACACTCCTATTTTCCGATACAGAAACTGGAAAAAATCACGTCCAGAACATTTTCCACATCCACACGCCCTATCATAGAATCAAGAGATCGCAAGGCTTGTCTCATGTCTTCTGCGGCCAAATCTGACCATTCTGCGCCCGCATTCACGTGAACTTCAGCGTCATTTAGTGCTGAAATCCCGTTTATCAAGGCGATCCGATGCCGTTCTCTGACCGCTGAACTTGCGCCTGCGGCTCTGCCTTCAAGCTCTTCGGACAGCCGCGCCAACAGTTCCTCGACACCTGCGCCGGTTAAACCGGATACAGATAGCCCTACAGATCGCGATACGTCGGCCTTGCCATATGCGATTACATCGCCTGATTTGAACGCAACTCCCAAATCTTCGTGCGCCTCTCCAGATTCGAGTAAAAACACACGAATGTCCGCTGCCTCCGCACGATCCTTCGCGCGTTCAACACCCAAGATCTCGATCTCGTCATCCGATTCTCGTAGTCCGGCGGTATCAAGCAACGTGATCGGCAACCCGCCAAGGTCCATCCGAACCTCGATAACATCGCGCGTCGTACCGGCAATCGCAGATGTAATCGCTGCATCTTTTTTAGATAACATATTCAAAAGGGTGGATTTTCCAATATTCGGACGCCCGATAATCGCCACTTCAAACCCATCGCGAATCCTTACAGAAATGCTGCTACCGTCCGCCTCGATCTGCATTCCACTTCGGGCATCGTCGATCAGCGCAAGCACTTCTGGCGCAACGTCTACAGGAACGTCTTCATCTGCGAAATCGATTGTAACTTCCAGTAACGCCACCGCGCGTATTAATGTTTCGCGCCAGACCTGTGTTTTCTTGCTCAACGCACCGCGCATCACTGTCAGCGCTTGGCGCCGCTGTGCTTCGGTTTCAGCGTCGATCAGATCGGCCAAACCTTCAACCTGCGCCAAATCCAATCGCCCATTATCGAGTGCTTGGCGTGTGAACTCACCTGCCTCCGCCAACCTGACGTCTTCGCAATTCGACAGCTCCCGCAAAACCGCTGCCACAACCGCGGCGGAGCCATGCAGATGCATTTCAACCACGCGCTCGCCAGTAAAACTTGCACCCTTGTCGAAGGTCAAGATTAGGGCTTCGTCAAGCGGTTCTCCATCCAGATCACGAACAACACGAACCGCAACCCGCTTAGGTTCTGGCAGATCGTTGACCAATCTAGATACCGCATCCCAAGCTAGCGACCCGGACACGCGCACAACCGCAACACCCGCCCGGCCACGCGCCGTTGCCAATGCAAAGATTGTATCGTGCATAACTGTATCCATTTGTAATTAATGTAAAAACCCGAGACTATGCTCGGGTTCTCAATTGCACGGCAGATGCGTTAGCTGTTCATTGAATCGAAGAATTCGGAGTTGGTCTTTGTCTGCTTCATCTTGCCAAGCAAGAATTCTGCAGCATCCGTTGTACCCATCGGGTTCAAGATACGCCGCAGCAAGAACATCTTCGTCAGTTCGGATTTCTCCACTAACAGCTCTTCTTTCCGCGTGCCGGATTTCAGAATGTCGATCGCCGGGAACACCCGTTTATCGGCAATTTTGCGATCAAGAACAACCTCAGAGTTACCCGTTCCTTTGAACTCTTCGAAGATAACCTCGTCCATACGGCTACCTGTATCAATCAACGCAGTCGCGATAATCGTAAGCGAGCCACCCTCTTCGATGTTACGGGCCGCACCGAAGAAACGTTTCGGGCGTTGCAACGCGTTTGCATCTACACCGCCAGTTAGAACCTTGCCGGATGAAGGCACCACAGTATTAAACGCACGACCCAGACGCGTAATGGAATCCAGCAGGATCACAACGTCACGTTTATGCTCCACAAGCCGTTTAGCTTTCTCGATTACCATTTCAGCGACCGCTACGTGGCGCGACGCTGGCTCATCGAAGGTCGAGGCAACAACTTCGCCTTTAACACTACGTTGCATATCAGTAACTTCTTCCGGACGCTCGTCAACCAGCAGCACAATCAAGAAACACTCTGGATGGTTCGCAGCAATCGATTTCGCAATATTCTGCAAAATCATAGTCTTACCAGTTCTTGGCGGTGCCACAACCAATGACCGTTGCCCCTTGCCAATAGGCGCAACCAGATCAATAACCCGTGGGGTTTTGTCTTTAATCGTAGGGTCTTCGATTTCCATAATCAGCCGCTCGTCCGGATAAAGCGGTGTCAGGTTGTCAAAGTTAATCTTGTGTTTGGACTTTTCGGGATCCTCAAAGTTGATCAACGCAACATCCACCAACCCGAAATACTTTTCGCCTTCACCGGGCGCATTGATAACACCATCAACTGTATCACCAGTCCGCAGCGAAAACTTGCGGATTTGTTCGGGGCTAACGTAAATATCCTCTGGGCCAGCCAAATAGTTGGCGGCAGGTGAGCGCAAGAAGCCGAAACCGTCTTTCAGAACCTCAACCACCCCGTCACCGGAAATCTCGACGCCATCCTCGGCCATTTCCTTGAGGATCGCGAACATCATATCGCCTTTACGCATCGTGGTCGCGTTTTCGATCTCCAGATCTTCGGCCATTGCCAACAAGTCCGCCGGAGTTTTAGCCTTCAGTTCAGCCAAAGATAGTTTTTCGATTTCCATAATTTTACCATAGTTCTACGCCCACACGACATTCGCCATGCAAAGCTTTTCAATTGGGGAGCGCACATTCTGGGCGAGGACCGCCCGTGCTTGTCGTTATATATCGGTTTTTTCAGCCAAATGTCAATTATTGATTAAAATGGCTTCGGAATAACCATAAATACGATGATCAGCATCAACACCGTCGGTATTTCGTTAGCCCGGCGGTAAGTGCGACCGCTGCGGGTGTTTTCGTCTCGTTCAAACTCTTTCCGGCGAGCAGAGAGCCAGCCATGAAAGCCAGACATCCCGATCACCATCGCCGCTTTGACCCACGGCCAAATCGACGTCCAATCGATAATGCCGGGCGTGAAAACCAGCAGCAGTCCAAATATCCATGTCGCTGTCATCGCCGGATTGATGATTGCACGAAGTAACTTGCGCTCCATTACTTTGAATATCTCGGACTGTTCACTGCCAACAGGCGCCGTTTCGGCATGATATACAAACAGCCTTGGCAGATAAAACATGCCGGCCATCCAAGAGATCACTGACACCAGATGCAGCGACAATATCCACGGATAGGCTGATGTAAGTAATTCGGACATTCAGTTACCCTCTGATAACTCTCAACATTTTTTCTACATTTTCCGGATCACCTTGCGGCGTAATCCCGTGGCCCAGATTAAATATATACGGACCCTTACCAAGAATATTTAACAAACGTTTGGTTTCGCGCTCCAAAGACTCGCCGCCGGTGATCAACAGCATCGGGTCAAGGTTACCTTGTACAGTGACTTTGCTCTGCAACTCGTCACGCGCCCAATCAGCCGGAACCGACGTATCAATAGCAACACCGTCAAACACACCGGCATCTGCAAATTTGATATACCCGCCACCCGCACCACGCGGGAAGCCAATCACAGGCAACCCCGGGAACCTAGCTTTCAACTCGGTCGCTATCCTGACGGCAGGTTTCAACGCATATTCTTCAAAACAAGAGCCACCAAGCGCACCAGACCAGCTGTCGAATAATTTGATAACTTCTGCACCGGCCTCAACCTGTTTCGCCAAATATTCAATTGTTGATTCTGTGATCAGGTCAATCAATTGCCCAAACCCCGCCGGATCGCGGTACATCCATTCCCGCGCTGGTGCTTGATCGGGCGTGCCACGACCAGCAATCATGTACGTTGCAACCGTCCAAGGTGCCCCCGCAAAGCCGATCAACGTCGTTTCCTTGGGCAATTCCCCAGACNGGCGCTTAACCGTCTCATACACTGGCCCTAGAACATCATGAATATCATCTTTGCCCTTCAGCTTACTAAGATCAGCAGCACAGGTTACCGGATTAAGCCGTGGCCCTTCGCCAGTTTCGAACCAAAGGTCCATTCCTAACGCTTGGGGTAATAACAAAATATCAGCAAACAGGATCGCTGCATCAAATCCATAGCGACGGATCGGTTGCATAGTTACTTCTGTGGCAAACTCAGGGTTATAGCACAAATCCAAAAAACCACCCGCTGTGGCACGTAATTCGCGATATTCTGGTAAATACCGCCCAGCTTGACGCATCATCCAAACTGGAGGCGTTTTCAGCGTTTCTCCTGCAAGTGCGCAGAGGATTGTCTTTTTTGGCGAGGCGGTCATTTTGTTCTCCCTCTTATAAAATAGTATTTAAGAGAAGTTGTGGTTGATAGTAGATAGTCTGAATAATGTGGATTAACGTGTTTAGATAGTTTTGCACAGAGTTATCCATAGCGACATCTGCGCCTACCTAACGTATTTTGTGGGGTAATGCGTGAAAGCGGGTGGTTTTATCCACAAGGCAGCAAAAATCTTTTCCACAAGTATAAAAATGTGAATAGAAACTAAAAGGGTGTGTAAAACTTCCATGGTAAAATTCCGCTGTGGACTACATGGACTTCTCCCTAAGTTACCCCCTAAATAATCCACAGGCAGATTTCGGAGCGCAATATTGTCGAAGACTTACCAAATAGTACTACTCTCGGATGCGACGGGCGAAACCGTCACCGCCGCTGCCGACGCGGTTGCCAGTCAGTTTGTCGAGATGCCGGTCGAAATCACCATGTATCCCTTCGTTAGAAGCGCCGCGCGCGCGAATTCTCTAATCGAGGGCCTCGGAAACGTTGATCTTGTTATTTACACGATCGTCAGCACGGGAATCACTAATTTGATTGAGGCAGCAAGCACTAAGCACGGCTTCAAAGCACTCTCGTTACTGGGGCCGGTTATGCAAGCTTTCGAGGATCTCGATGGTCTGCAACCCACGGGCCAACCCGGGAAACAGTACACTGTCGACAAGGATTATCTAGAACGGGTGTCGGCGATTGATTACGCGATTTCACAAGATGACGGGCTTAGCGCTGAATATCTGCGCCAAGCCGACGTAATTCTCGTCGGGGTTAGTCGTACTTCTAAAACACCGACCTGTATTTATCTGGCTTATCAGGGCATTAGAGCCGCAAATGTGCCTCTAGTGCCGGATCAGGACGTTCCCGAAAGCTTTACCGAGGCGCTGGCCGCAGGGGTTCCCGCAATCGGTTTGAACGCCAGTCCGACGCGCTTGTCGCAAGTACGTCAGCATCGCCTGAAGGCTTTGGGAAACCCAGAGCTGATCGCCTATGCTGAGAC
>JAESQH010000013.1 GCA_016765235.1 Paracoccaceae bacterium | reverse complement strand
GAAAAGATATTTGAAAGCGCGAACTACAAACTTGATAGTAAAACGCTCGGGTCGTGTTTCCTTAACTGTTTCCTTGGCTTTGAACGCCGATAATAGCAGCAACGCGATCCCGAACAGTGCTAAAAACACAAATATCGCTCGCCATGAAAACAGCACCAACAGTCCGGCCCCCATTATTGGCGCGATCATTGGTGCGATTGCCGTCACTGCCATCAAAACCGCCAGCAATTTCGCCGCCACAACGCCGCTGCCGATATCACGCACAATCGCGCGGGCAATCACCGGTGCTCCTGCGGACAGGCCCTGTGCGGCGCGAAACCCGATCAACATCCAGAAATCTGTAGCCATCGCCGCCCCGATGGAGGCCGCCGCGAACAGCGCCAAACTTATCAGCAAAACCTTTTTGCGCCCGAACGCGTCTGACAGCAGCCCCCAGAACAATTGCCCGACGCCATACGCCAGAAAATACACTCCGACGATCATCGANCCCAGANTTTCANCCACNGANANATNGCGTGCNATCACCCCNGTCGCNGGNGCNGTNATGTCGATGGACAAGGCCGTCANCGCNGACAANCCACCCAAAAGCAAAATGAAATCATAGCGTTCGGCGAGAGGTTTGCTCAAAACAGGCTCCATCAAAAAAGGGATGCACAATGGCGTCCCTCTAGATAACAATGCTTTTGCGGCTACGTCACCCCAAATCAGCCAAACGCTTCATGGCAGCTTCGAGCTTTTCGATTTCCTCGTTCGCAGAGACCAATCGCTGCCGGTTTTCCTCAACCACGGCGGGAGGGGCTTTGGCGGTAAACTTCTCGTTCGACAGCTTGCCTTTTATGCCGCCGGCTTCTTTCGTCAGCTTTTCGATAGCCTTGGAAAGCCTCGCGTTTTCCGCATCAATGTCGATTATATTGGCCAACGGCAGACAGAATGTACCGCCCTTAACCGCAATCGTAATCGCGCCCTTCGGGGCATCGCTTGCCTGCGAAATATCCTCGATCCGTGCCATGCGCTTGATTAGCATGGCGTTGCGCTCCAACGCGCCCTCGCCCAAAGCATCAAGTTGTAACTGCACCATCGGGATTTTCGCACCAGCCGGAACCCGCATTTCGGCCCGAACCGAGCGGATACTTTCAATAAGGCCGATCACCCAACGCATCTCTGCGTCGGCAAACGGGGTCGCTAGATCGGCGCTATTATATTGTGGCCAATCGGCGTGTACCAGCATCTTTTCGCGCGGCGCAATGTCACCCCAAAGTTGTTCGGTAATGTAGGGCATAATCGGATGCAGCAGGATAAGACACTGATCGATGGCCCATGCCATTGTCGCACGCGTTTCCGCCACAACGGTGGCGTCATCGGATTGGAACAAAGGCTTGGCGAATTCAACATACCAGTCACACACCTGCCCACGAACGAAGGCGTAAAGCCCGTTGGCGGCGTCGTTAAAGCGGTACGAGTCCAGCGCAGTGTTGAAGCCTTCCAGCGCCCGCGCGGTTTCGCCGACAATCCATTGGTTAACGGTTTGAGTGACATTTGAAGGGTCAAAATCCGCACTCGGCTTACACTCGTTCATCTCAGCAAAACGCGCGGCGTTCCAGAGTNTGGTGCCGAAGTTACGGTATCCTTCAATGCGTTGCGTGGATAACTTAAGGTCACGACCCATCGCGGCCATCGCCGTTAACGTGAAGCGCACGGCGTCAGCCCCGTATTCGTCGATCAACTCAAGCGGGTCCAGAACATTGCCCGTGGACTTGGACATTTTCTTGCCCTTCTCGNCGCGCACCAGCGCGTGGACATAGACGGTGTGAAACGGCACTTGGTCAACCACGGCCAGCTGCATCATCATCATCCGAGCGACCCAGAAGAAGATAATATCGAAGCCAGTGATAAGCACATCGGTCGGGAAATACTTTTGCAGTTCCTCGGTGTTTTCAGGCCAACCGAGCGTGCCGATAGGCCAAAGGCCGGAGGAGAACCATGTGTCTAGGACGTCAGGGTCGCGGTAAATTGATATTCTTTGCGTGTCACCTTCTAAAGAAAAAGAAACACCTTTGTCTGAAACTTCAATAATTGCGCCTTCGCCATAGTGCGCCTGTGCCATTTTTCTTGCCTTGCCCTCATTCTCAGCACAAAATACGCCCATCGACTGACTCTCGATTACGCTTTCTTTCTCAGTTGCCCCAACTGCTCGCTTTGTTATCCCAGGCCCATACCAAACCGGAATCTGATGCCCCCACCACAATTGGCGGGAAATACACCAAGGCTCGATATTCTCCAACCAGTGGAAATAAACCTTCGCGTCCTGCTCCGGCAAAATCTTCGTTTCACCCGAGCGCACCGCGTCAATCGCAGGCTGCACGATTTCTTTGGTGTCGACAAACCACTGGTCCGTCAGCATCGGCTCAATCACGNCCTTGGAACGANCCCCAAACGGTTGCATGATTTTCTTGTCTTCAACGTGGGTCATCAGGCCCAAAGCGTCGATGTCGGCGACAATCGCTTTACGCGCGTCAAACCGCTCCATCCCGCGATATTTCTCGGGGACAATCGAGCCTTCAACCATATGCCCACGCACGTCCATCAACGGGTACATCGGAATGTTATTCCGCTTGGCCACAGCATAATCGTTAAAATCATGCGCGCCGGTAATCTTCACCGCACCAGACCCGAAATTGGGGTCAGGGTATTCATCCGTAATAATCGGGATAAGCCGATCGCACAGCGGCAAATGCACCATTTTACCAACGATCGAGGCATAGCGCTCGTCCGAGGGANGCACAGCAACCGCCCCGTCGCCCAGCATGGTTTCCGGCCGCGTGGTGGCAATCGCGATATAGCCGCGCTCCTCGGTTAAGATAACGTTACCGTCTTC
This sequence comes from Paracoccaceae bacterium, assembly GCA_016765235.1. Lineage (GTDB taxonomy): Bacteria > Pseudomonadota > Alphaproteobacteria > Rhodobacterales > Rhodobacteraceae > NORP23. Next base: position 3,303 of record JAESQH010000013.1, on the reverse strand, counting down.
GTCTTTTTCAACGTAGGTATAGGTCTGCCCATCAGCCAGCGGATACTTGAAGTGCCACATGTGACCATCGACCTCGATATTCTCGACCTCAAGATCGGAAATCGCAGTTTCGAACATCGGATCCCAGTTAACCAAACGGTTACCCTTGTAGATTAACCCTTTGTTATACATTTCAACAAAGACCTTCAGAACGGCCTCGTGAAACCCCTCGTCCATCGTAAAGCGGTTGCGCGACCAGTCNCANGACGCGCCCAGACGTTTAAGNTGGTTAACNATCTGNACCNCCGGATTCCTCTTTCCATTCCCAGATTTTCTCCAGAAANTTCTCGCGGCCCAGCTCTTTNCGGCCNACATTNCCAGCCTCGGCCAGTTGCCGTTCAACCACCATTTGCGTCGCGATACCTGCGTGGTCCTGCCCCGGTTGCCAGAGCGTATCAAAACCCCGCATCCGGTGCCAGCGCACCAGAATATCCTGCAATGTGTTGTTGAACGCATGGCCCATATGCAAAACGCCCGTCACATTGGGCGGCGGAATCATGATGCAGAACGTTTCCTCCCGCGACGCGTTCGCCCCCGCTTTGAAAGCGTCAATCGCTTCCCATTTGGCGAAAATCTCGGCCTCGTTAGTGGCGGAATCAAAGGTCTTTTCCATAGGCATCGGGCGGTTCCTGCATTTAAGTTTCGCCCTTACATACAGGGGCTTTAAGCCAAGGAAAACCCCTCAGATAGCGCGATCTATCTTGGTGGACAAATGGATTAGCGATTCCGAGCTTTGCACCCCCTTGATCGCCCCGATATCGTCCAGCACTTTATCGAGGCGTTCAGTGTTCGCCGTTCCAAGCTGCAACACCAGATCGAAGCGGCCCGATGCCGTGTGCGCGACCTCCACTTCCGGCATGGATTTCAGGCGTTGCACCACATGCGGGCCGGTGCGCGGATCGAAGCGCACAAGCACCGTTGCCCTGATCCGGTTCAGGCGCGTGGCATCGCCCAGCTTCACAGTATATCCGGCAATAACACCGCTGCGCTCCAACTTTTCAAGGCGCGCCTGAACGGTAGTTCGCGCCAGCCCCAAGCGCCGAGCAAGCGTGGAAACGGAGGTTCGCGCATCCATCGACAGCTCGCGTATCAAGGATTTATCAGTATCATCCACGTCATTTTACCCGTTATATCGTCATTATGACCGCATATTATCACAATTAAACCGAATTAACGAGTGATAATGTCGTGCCGTCCCCTCAAAATCAACAAAACATCGGAGAGCAGCCATGAACATCACCTCGGAAATCTGGAATTCCCCTAGCGACTATCTGTTGGCGCGCGCGCCCGATCACCCTGTGCACTTCTTTGCACCAGCGGCGCTGCAAGCGCAGGCGAAACGGTTTGTAGACGGGTTTAACGGTTTGGTAACCTATGCGGTTAAGGCCAACCCGGAACAAACGGTGCTTTCCAACCTTTTGGCGGCAGGGGTCACGGCGTTTGATGTCGCCTCCCCCAATGAAATCCGTTTACTGCGCGAACTGNCCCCGCACGCGGTGCTGCATTACAACAACCCCGTACGCTCGAAATCTGAAATAGGGTTTGCTTACAAAGCTGGTGTAAAATCTTATTCCGTCGATAGTTTCCGCGAATTTACCAAGATTAAGGACATCATTCCACCCACAGGTGTAGAGATATCCGTTCGCACTAAATTGCCAGTATCTGGCGCAGTATACGATTTCGGGGCGAAATTCGGCGCGACACCGGAAAAAGCCATCGAATTGTCGCGACGGGTAAAATCCGCGGGCTACATTCCGTCAATCACATTCCACCCCGGCACACAATGCGAGGACCCAAATGCATGGGAAACCTATATCGCCGAGGCAGCCGCCGTTGCTCGCGCCGCGANCGTCACGATCAAACGACTGAATGTTGGGGGCGGATTTCCAGCCAAGACGGCCAGTGCCACCCCTGATCTGGAACATTTTTTTGACGTGATAGACAAGGCGGTCACAAAGGTATTTCCCATCTATCCCGCCNTCGTTTGCGAGCCGGGCCGCGCGCTGGTGGCGCAATCTTTTAGCCACGCCACGCGTGTAAAAAGTATTAACGACACTGGCGACGTCTATTTAAACGATGGTATTTACGGCGGACTGTCGGAGTTTCCAGTTCTGGATGTGCANCGCAGCTATACCGTTTTGCCGCCCATGGGTGAACNACGCAGCTTAATNAATTCGCTGACACAGGTTTTCGGGCCAACCTGCGANTCCCTNGACGTGCTGCCACATAAATTGCGACTGCCAATCGACATCACAGATGACGACTATATCATCTTTCAAAATATGGGTGCTTACGTAAAAGGCGTTACCACCGATTTCAACGGATACGGGCAACTGGAAACCGTGACCGTTCTGTCGCTTTGAAATTGCCCCAAATTTCGAAACAATGTTTTCATAAGTACTGAATTGTATAGATGCAAAACCTCTATATTGTGGCTGCATTAGTCACAAATAGGGCATCCCAATGGGCATTCTTCAAGTTCAAGGCATCCATCACATCACGCTAAACGGTGCCGATCGGCAAACCAGCATCGATTTCTGGCAGGAAATTCTTGGTATGGCGCTGATATTCGAGCAACCCAACCTCGACAATTTTAACATCAACCACCTGTATTTCGACTGTGGCGATGGACGCACCATCACGATATTTACGGATGAGAGCAGAAAGCCAAGCGGCCAAGCTTTGCCCCAACCCGAAGNCTCCCTTCACCACATCGCGTTTTGGGTNGGGCAGGCAACNATCGCNGTCGCCCAAAACCGTCTGAAAGACGCTGGGTATTCCAATACCGGTATTAAAGATCGTGGTTTTATGGATTCCCTCTACTTCCGTGAACCCCTAGGTCTGTTGATTGAGCTGGCATGTTATAAATTCGAGCCACCACTGGGCTACACCCATGCCCAAGTCCTGACCCGCGCGCATGAAATTCGACTAGACCGGGGTGCCTTGGCGATTGAAGAAGCCGATGTTGCAGACGCCCTTCTTGCGATAGTGGCACAGTAACCCGAACTTGTATTCCCCTCGCCAGAGTTTAGCCGTAACATACCAAGTATAACCAATCAGAGGCAGGTCATTGAGCCGTACACATGTGGTCATTATGGACGGCACACTCAGCCGACTTGTGGAGGGCGAAGAAACCAACGCCGGACTCCTTTACAAATTGTTGTCGGAATTATTGCCGCGCACGAACTTGTTGGTCACCTACCTTCCGGGCATCCAAGGGGTTGGATTTCGAAAATGGGTAAACATCGCGGCGGGTGTTGGCAT
>JAESQH010000177.1 GCA_016765235.1 Paracoccaceae bacterium | reverse complement strand
TGTATGAGGGGTGTAACTGTAGTCTCTGTCATGGCGTATCTTTCCTTTCCTGGAAATATTGGATGCATGAATCACATCCATGATACGCCACCTGAAAATTATGCCATCACCAAGATTCGCGGTTAACTCAATAATATAAGCGCCTGGAGTGCCGGACGCTTTTATATTATTATGACTAAGTTTTTAGTCGATTATCGCGTTAAATGTCGCGCTTGGGCGCATAACTTTAGCGATTTTAGCAGGGTTACCGTGATAGTAGCCTCCTAAATCTGCGGGCTCGCCTTGAACTGCAGCCAATTCTGCCAGAATTGTTTCCTGCTTTTCTGCAAGCGTCTGTGCAAGTGATGCAAAGTGGCTGGCTAGGACAGTGTCGTCAATTTGTGCGGCCAATGCCTCTGCCCAATAAAGCGCAAAGAAATAGTGGCTGTCGCGGTTATCCAACTGGCCGACTTTGCGACCCGGAGATTTTCCGTTTTCGAGCAGCGTTTCTGTGGCAGTGTCGACCGCTTTGGCCAAAATTGCAGCTTTCGCATTTCCGTTACTCTCGGCAAGGAAATTCAAAGATTCCCCTAATGCGCAAAATTCACCCAGTGAATCCCACCGCAAGTGGCCTTCGGAAACCAGTTGCTGAACGTGCTTTGGGGCAGACCCACCAGCACCGGTTTCAAACAATCCTCCGCCGTTCATCAGTTTAACGATGGAAAGCATCTTGGCCGAAGTCCCTAACTCAAGGATCGGGAACAGGTCGGTAAGATAGTCGCGCAGCACGTTGCCCGTGATCGAAATCACATCTTTGCCCTCAAAGATCAGCTCCAACGTAACTCGCGTCGCTTCACGAGGGGCCATGATTTGAATACCCAGATCGTCAGCGCCCTCGGCCGTGACGATCGACTGGACGTATTTGATCATTTCAGCATCATGGGCGCGGTTTTCGTCAAGCCAGAATATGGCCGCTGAACCAGTTGCTTTTTGACGGCTAATCCCGAGTTTAACCCAGTCTTCGATAGGCGCCGATTTAGCGGTGGAGGAGCGCCAGATGACACCAGTCTCAACTTCGTGTGAATGCAGTATTTCGCCAGATGCGAGAACATAACGGATTGTGCCATTTCCGGATGCAGTGAACGTTGTGGGGTGCGAGCCGTATTCCTCGGCCTTCTGTGCCATCAACCCTACGTTTGAAACAGCGCCTGAAGTCGTTGGATCAAGGGCACCGAATTCTTTGAAGAAATCAATGGATTCGTCATAAATCGGCGCATAACAATTGTCTGGGATCACGCATTTGGTATCCGCGGCGTTGCCATCCGGCCCCCAGCCTTTGCCGCCGCCCCGTATAATCGAAGGCATCGAGGCGTCGATGATTACATCAGACGAAACATGCAGGTTGGTAATACCTTTGTCGGAATCCACCATGTAAAGTGGTGGCTGCGCGGCTAACGCTGCCTCGATCGCGGCAGTTACTTCTGCTTTTTCACCGGCCTCTAAACCATCAAGTTTGGCCAACAAGTCGCCGATACCGTTGTCAGGATTCACGCCCAGCCCCGTCAAAGTGTTGCCGAATTTCTGAAACACATCTTCTAGGTACACCGACACAAAATGACCGAAAATAACGGGGTCGGACACCTTCATCATCGTCGCTTTCAAGTGTACCGAAAACAGGACACCTTTAGATTTCGCATCCGTGATTTCCGCGCGGATAAAGTCGCGCAGCGCAGCCACGCTCAAGAATGTCGCATCGATGACCGTGCCCTCAATCAGTGGCAAACCACCTTTCAGAAGCGTCACTTTTCCATCGCTGTCTACAAACTCGATCTTTGCGTTACCCACTTGTGCAGCCGTAATCGTGGCGGATTTTTCATTCGCGTAAAAATCATTGCCAGCCATCGAAGATACATGTGTTTTCGACGTTGATACCCATTTGCCCATCGAATGCGGGTTTTTCATAGCGTAGTTCTTTACAGCACGTGCAGAACGGCGGTCTGAATTTCCTTCGCGCAGAACCGGATTGACGGCGCTACCTTTAATCGCGTCATACCGCGCCTTAATCGCGCGTTCATCGTCGTTTTGCGGGTCTTCTGGATAGTTCGGTACTGCGTACCCTTGCGCTTGCAATTCCGTAATCGCGGCGCTTAGTTGTGGAATTGAAGCCGAGATATTCGGAAGTTTGATGACGTTGGCATTCGCAGTCTTCACCAGTTTTCCCAAATCAGCCAAATCATCGGATTGTCGCTGGGCCTCAGGCAGAAAGTCAGAAACTGCGGATATAATTCGCCCTGCCAGAGAAATATCTTTTGTGCCAATAGTAATATCAGCCGTCGCCGCGAACGCGCGGATGATCGGTAAGAACGACGCGCTCGCCAGTTCGGGAGCTTCGTCTACAATTGTATACAATACGTCTGGTTGTTTTTCATCGACCATAAGATTTGCCTTTCTTCAGCATTTCGTGTGTTTCGGCGATTAGGAACTACCTCGCCTCGTTAGTATTTTTTATCTCCCACCCAGTTGGATAAGATTTCCGCTAAATGCCAAGCATCGGGAGTTGAGAGATGTCTAATTCGGTATGACCAAAATATCAATTGTTTGTATCACCAACACACTAACGTTGTCGTCCCGAAGGGGTGAACTTNCTGTGCNTNGNTTNCGTCTAGCAAGAATACNGCNCNNANGATTTCGCCCTTAACCATACTACAGCACGTACGGTATCGATAGTTGGGGATGCAGTTTCCGTTAGATGTTCGTGTTCTTGCGATATGAAGTAACTGTATCACAAAAATCCCATTCAAACGCGGCTCTAATCTCACCTCGGTGGCGGATTTAGAAGTTCTCCTTAAGAAAGTTTGTTAACGCCTGCACTTTTGCTGTCCTGTGCAAATCGATGTGGGTTACAATCCAAAGTTCGGTGTCCCATTCCGGTCTTCCCGCTGCCATTTGAATTAGATCTGGATTGGCGTCCTTTGTATTCTTAGTCAAAAATCCGATTCCCGCGCCGATAATTACTGCGTGGATCAGGCTCCGCCCTTGGTTGGAACGAAAGATAACGGCTTCATTCGGNACGTGTTGCGTTATCCACTTANGAAACGGAGCTCTGAAATTTGGCGAAATGTTGGCCACGAACTTGTGGTTTGGTGCGTCTTCGTCCCCAAGCAACATGCCATATTTTTTGACGTAATCTTTATGCGCAAACAAGGCCACAGACATTTTACAAAGCGGNTGCACGACGTTGTCAGGCTCTTGCGGTTTTGCNCCGGCACGAAGGGCGATGTGCGCCTCGCCGTATTCCAGNTTCAAACGTCGTTCTTCTGCNACCANCGAGATTCTCACTTCAGGATGCTGGCGCTGAAANTCGACCAACAAAGGTGTAATTTGGGGGGATAGTTCACTGAGGGTCGTAACGATCAGATCACCGCTAATGCTGGCGCTTCGCCCCTTCAGACGGCCAGCCAACTGCGTAAACTGGTCTTCGGTGGCCGCCGCGATCAACATCAAATCCCGCCCCGCCTCGGTCGGAACGTAGCCGCGCGGGTGACGGTGGAACAATTTGCTGTCCAACCGCTCCTCCAACGCATCAATGTGGCGGATAACAGTAGCGTGATGGATGCCGATGTATTCGGCGGCCGCACTTAAAGTTCCCAATCGGGCTACATGGTAGGCCGTTCGAATGTCGGTCCAGTTCTCAAGAGTATCGTTATGTTCACTCATGCACACATCATGTGCATATTTTGATCTTATGTTCAATTAAATTCTAGCTATATCCAATCCATGAAAGCAAAAAATTGGAGAATATTATGACCACGACCTCTTTGACCATCTTGAAACTAGACAGTTCCGGCCGGAAATCCGGATCAGTTTCCCGCCAACTAAGCGCGCGCCTCGTTAATCGTTTTGCGCGTGAATCAGAAGTGAACGTTATAGAACGAGATGTAGCAGGTGGATTGCCAGCTGTGACCGAAGAATGGATCGGTAGCAACTTCACACCAAGTGATGAGCGTTCCGAAGTTCAGACCGCCTTGCTGGCACAATCGGATGAGCTGGTTGCAGAGCTGCGCGCCGCAGATGTGTTGGTAATTGGCATGCCAATTTACAACTTTGGTGTTCCAGCCTCCCTGAAAGCCTGGATTGATCTGATCTGTCGCGCCGGGGAAACCTTTCAGTACGGCGAAAATGGTCCTGAAGGATTGCTGACCGGCAAGCGTGCGATTGTGACCGTTGCGTCTGGCGGTGTGCCCGTTGGTTCGCCAATGGATCACGCAACTACTTATCTGACACAGGTGTTGGGATTTGTAGGCATCACTGACGTTACGTATGTCTCGGCAACCGGTCTTGCTATGGATTCCGATGCGGCAATCAAATCAGCAGAATCCGAGATCGACGCACTGAATATCTCGCAACTTTTGGCCGCCTAATATGAATTGAACTGGAGATTGAAATGAATAGTAAGATGAAAATCTATGGCCTCTGGGTCTTGAAAACTCTCGCAGCGCTCGCCTTTCTCGGGGCAGCTTATGCAAAACTGACGGGCGTTGAAATGATGGTCGCGACGTTTGACGGTATCGGTATCGGTCAATGGTTCCGGTATGTGACCGGCGTGATTGAAATTGTTGGTGCCGTACTGTTGTTCGTACCGGGCAAAGCATTTTACGGCGCGTCTTTGTTAGCTGTCACGATGTTCGGTGCGATCGCATCACATCTGGTGCTAATTGGTGGTAACCCGTTGCCCGCAATTATATTGCTCGCAATTACGGCTACGATCGCGTGGAACAACAAAGAACAGATGTCAACGGCTGCCTGAATCAATTGCTGCTCCGGTTAAATTAAATCGGAGCAGTGGTGGAGAATGCGTTAAACGGTATTGGCATTGTAGATTTACATCTAAAATTTCCCCGCATATGTCTGGATGCCTATCTGGACAGAAGCTGTTGCTAGCTCAAGATGCGGCCAAGGCCGACCTTCGCCAACTGTCGTCTGGGCAAAAACAGGATATTAAATAATGAGTGAAAAAGACGACCCGGTTTTCCTGAACGGAAGTCTAATGCGACACGTCTCGGTAATGTCTTTTACTGGCAGTATCGGTCTAATGGCGATGTTTGCGGTCGACTTCGTGGACATGATTTTCATCTCGATGCTCGGTAACGAGGCGTTGGCTGCGGCCGTTGGATACGCCGGAACGGTCTTGTTTTTCACCAATTCGTTCAATATCGGCTTATCTATCGCGGCCGGTTCGCTCGTATCGCGATCACTTGGGGCAAAAAAACCAACTGAAGCGCGCGAATTCGCGACCAGCGTTGCGGTTTTCGGAGTGCTCACTGGCTTGATCGTTCCGGCAATCGCCCTGCCCTTGCTGCCAAATATTTTGTCGTTGTTAGGGGCACAAGGCGATACGGCAAGCCTCGCGACAACGTACCTGTGGATAATCATGCCAACCATGCCGTTTATTTCGGTTGCGATTATAAGTATGGCCATTTTACGTACCCACGGGGACGCTAAACGCTCCATGTCTGCCACGCTGTTCGGCGCATTGCTGAATGCTGTACTCGACCCAATACTGATTTTCGGTTTTGATCTAGGGCTCGAAGGCGCTGCAATTGCATCAGTATTTGCGCGGTTGTTAATGCTATATATTGCGCTAGCTCCAGTAATACGAAGATATGATGGTTTCGCAAAACCGAATACAAGTTTGCTGGCGCGCGACTTTCGCTCCGTTTCAAATATTGCCGGCCCCGCAGTCCTAACCTATGTTGCTACACCCGTAGGAATGGCAATCGTTATGCGCGAAATGTCGAAATATGGCACTGATGCCATTGCCGGCATGGCGATCGTTGGCCGCCTTACGCCCATCGCCTTTGCCGTGATATTTGCTCTGTCCGGAGCGATCGGCCCAATCGTCGGTCAAAATTTTGGTGCCGGTCGTATGGACAGAGTTCGCGGTGCGTTTAAAGCAGGCATATTGTTCATAGGTGTATACGTTTTGTTTGCAACAGCGATATTGTTCTTGGTCCGCGAACCAGTCGCAAATCTGTTCAATGCTGAAGGTTTGACCCGCTCGATTATCTACCTATTTTGTGGACCGCTTGCACTGTCATATTTCTTCAACGGCATGATATTTGTTTCCAACGCATCGTTTAACAATCTAGGTCACCCCGGAAAATCAGCATGGATCAATTGGGGACGAAATACTTTAGGAACTTGGCCGTTCGTTATCGCGGGTTCAGCGTGGTTCGGGGCAGAAGGAGTATTGATTGGTCAAGCAGTGGGCGGAGTATTCTTCGCAGTTATCGCAATCATTTTAGCCATACGCGTCATGAACGCGAGCGATGCTCCCGTAGGTCAGGCCCCATTCCAAGGACATAGACGCATGCACCAATTGTTTAGTCGAGGACGGTGATGATTGATCGCGAACCCAATGCAGTCGAATAGAATGGTTCGGCCCAATACCCAAAGTTGAATTCAATTCGATTTGGTTGGTTTCTTCCCCAGGATAATCATGCTCAATATCTCGTCATCGGTTACGTCTGCTACGTTTTCGGTCCCAACCAGTTTGCCATTTTTCATAACACTTATACGGTCGCACAATTCCATAACATCGTGGATGTCGTGGCTGATCAGGAATATTCCAATCCCCTCAGCTTTAAGCTGGTTGATCAACTCGGCAACCATTGCGGTTTCTTGTGGCCCAAGCGCTGCCGTTGGTTCATCCATTATCAGGATGCGTGCATTAAAATAGACCGCCCGAGTGATGGCCACAGACTGTCTTTGCCCACCGGAAAGTGCACTGACCGGAGACTTGAAGTTCGTGAAATTCGGGTTCAGGCGTTGCATGATCTTTCGGGTTTCGGCCTCCATTGCGTCATGGTCGACCATACCGAATTTATTTGCGATCTCGCGACCCAGAAACAAGGTTGAGGCCGCATCAAGGTTATCGGCCAGCGCCAGTGTCTGATAAATTGGATGGGCAAAACTATGTTCTTTGGGGGGGTGCGAAGGTTAT
>JAESQH010000176.1 GCA_016765235.1 Paracoccaceae bacterium | reverse complement strand
GGCGACGGTTTCACAGCGATCATCGTGGCCTTCCTTGGCCGTCTCAACCCCATCGGCATTGTGTTGGCGGGGTTGCTGATGGCGCTGACCTATATCGGTGGGGAACTGGCGCAATTGTCGCTGGGTATCCCAGCCGCTGCAATCAACGTGTTTCAGGGGATGATGTTGTTCTTCCTGCTGGCCGTGGATGTTTTTGTTAACTACCGCCTCGTGTGGAAAAAGGAGGTGAAGTGATGGATTTTTCGGCACTTAATCCCGTATCGCTTATGGTCAGCCTGATGATCGCGGCAACCCCAATTCTTCTGGCCGCCGTGGGCGAGCTGGTGGTGGAAAAATCCGGCGTTCTCAATCTTGGGGTGGAGGGCATGATGATTATCGGCGCCATCGCGGGTTTTGCGATTTCGGTGGAAACCGGCAATCCATGGGTTGGCATGTTGGCATCGATGGCCGCTGGCGCAATTCTAGCGTTGATCTTCGGATTTATGACGCAGTATTTGATGTCTAACCAAGTGGCCACAGGTCTGGCGCTAACATTGTTCGGCCTTGGTATGGCCGCGTTGCTAGGGCAAAGCTATGGCGGGATGAAACCGCCGAGGACACCGCGTCTGGATATTCCGGTGCTTAGTGATCTTCCCATCGTTGGCCCGATCCTGTTCAGCCATGACGTGATGATCTATATGTCCATCGCGCTGGTGGCGGGTGTTTGGTATTTCCTGAATCGCACGCGCGCAGGCCTTGTGTTACGGGCTGTCGGGGAAAATCACGATGCCGCGCACTCGCTTGGGTATAACGTCGTGCTCATCCGCATGTCCGCAATCGCCTTTGGCGGCGCGTGTGCGGGCCTTGGCGGGGCGTATCTGTCGCTTGTTCGCGTGCCACAATGGACCGAGGGCATGACCGCCGGTGCAGGCTGGATCGCGCTGGCAATCGTGGTGTTCGCCTCGTGGAAACCTTGGCGTCTAATTCTGGGAGCCTACCTGTTTGGCGGGGTCACAATTCTGCAATTGAACCTGCAAGCCATGGGAATTGGCATATCGGCGGCATATTTGTCGATGACTCCTTACCTAATTACCATTATCGTTATGGTGATCATTTCTGCTGACCGCCGACGCGCCAGCATGAACGCTCCGGCCTCTTTGGGTCGAAATTTCCATGCCTCACACTGAGGCCAATATTGGGCAATTGCCCGCAACGGAGGATATTCTATGAAATTCACTAAAACCCTGGCAGCGGCAACAGCGCTGGCTCTCGGTCTTGGGGGCGCTGCAATTGCGCAAACCAAAGCCGGGTTCATATATGTTGGCCCGCCGACCGATTTCGGCTGGTCTTACGAGCACGATCAAGGCCGCCTCGCAGTTGAAGAAGCTTTTGGTGACGCGGTTGAAACGTCGTTTGTTGCAAGCGTACCTGAAGGTGCCGATGCTGAACGCGTGATGACTCAGATGGCCCTTGGTGGCGCAGACATCATCTTTTCAACTTCCTTTGGTTACATGGACCCGACATTGAACGTTGCGGCCAAGTTCCCGAATGTAAAGTTCGAACACGCGACTGGCTATAAACGCGCAGACAACGTTTCCACGTACTCCGCCCGTTTCTATGAAGGCCGTCATGTGATTGGCCTGATTGCTGGTCGGATGACCAAAACCAACACCGTTGGCTACATCGCATCGTTCCCGATCCCCGAAGTTGTTCGTGGCATCAACGCGGCGTATCTTGCTGCGAAATCGGTTAACCCTGACGTGCAGTTCAAAATTGTTTGGGTCTACACATGGTTTGATCCGGGCAAAGAAGCCGACGCGGCCAATGCTTTGATCGAGCAGGGCGCAGACGTAATCATGCAGCACACAGATTCACCTGCTGCNATGACNATCGCNGAAGAAAAAGGCATCTTCGCCTTTGGNCAAGCATCCGACATGATGNANTTNGGCCCGAANGCGCGCNTGTCTTCCATCATCGACAACTGGGNTCCTTACTATATTGACCGCATTCAGGCTGTCATGGATGGCACATGGGAAAGCACAGACACNTGGNACGGNATNGNACCAGGNATGGTTNNNATCGGNGAATTCTCCGATNNNATCCCTGCCGANGTNCNNGCNGAAGCNCAAGCTGCTGCNGANGCGATTGCNGCNGGTACGNTGCACCCGTTCACAGGCCCGATCAACAAGCAGGACGGTTCTGTTTGGTTGGCGGCTGGTGAAGTGGCTGACGACGGCGTACTCGCTGGCATGAACTTCTACGTCGAAGGCGTAGACGGCGACCTGCCTAACTAAGCTGATTGCTTTAAAATTATGAAGGCCCATCATTTTTGGTGGGCCTTTTTTGTGGGCACCTTTTAATGCGTTGTAATTGCTTTAGAGTGTGTACGTAGGTTTGTTGTTGATAATGGAACGGAGCCACACCCCATTTGTGTTCAACATCAGCTGTCAGCATCCCACGGGGATAGGTCAAAAATGTGACATCGGAATCGTGTTCGGTGATGTAGTCGTACATGCGATCCAGCTGGATATTTGCGACCTTGATCAAGCTTGCTTTGGTGTCCAACAGGTCATTGCCTTGACTGTCCTTACTCGCCCAGTAAACGCGGTTGACTACCAGTTTATGCAGCGCATTCTGTTTCCGAAGAATGGATACAGTCTTGTTCCATCCTTTCTGCCATAGGACAAATTTTTCAATGCTGGTGGCCGGATAAATGATGCCTTCAGTCTGGTTGTTTCGCGCGGTTGCATACTCGTTGGAAAGCGTGTGCAAAGCACCGTTGGAATTCTGTATAATTGCGAAACGTTCATCAATCAAATCAACTAGAAACAGGTCAAAATTCTCTTGTTTTAAAACTTTCCAGAATGTCTTTGACATATCACGATGCACCATCGATCTTTGAAAGTCTGATTTGATTTTGGATAATGCTCCCGAATCCAGATCGGCTTTCGACGTTAGAGACGAAAAACTGGATCGGGCAAAGTAATCCACAAGCTCGATACTTTCAGGCGTGGCGTACTCGACCGCGTCCCGAGAGGCACAACTGCCGAAAATTAGTAATTTAAGCAACTCCAGCCCTTCTGTAGATTGAAGTGGGGCCGCTCAAAGCTACGTAACGAAGATTAACAAATTGTTAAATGTTCCCTTAGGATTGTGTGTGAAATATTGATTTACTAAAAACCCGTTTCGCAATCACAAACAACAGAGTCATTGCCGATATTTCCAGCAGGGAGGACGCAATAAACGGGGCGCCGGGCAGATAGTAGGGGGCGTCGGCCACAGTGAAATACTTGAAGATGCTGGTCATCGTGATCGGGCTTAAGATCAGCGCGATACCGGCGACGGAGGCGAAAATCCCTTGCAGCTCCCCTTGCGCGTCATCCTCCACCAGTTTGGACATGATGCCTTGCAGGGCAGGGCCTGCGACCGCGCCGAGTGTCATAAGCGGCATCAGAGCGAAAAGCATCCACACCTCGCCCACGAATGCCACAAGGATGAAGACAACAAAGTTCAGGCCCATACCCCACATGGCGGTTCGCATCTCGCCCAGCTTCGGGATAATCATGCGGATCACCCCGCCTTGGATGATGACCATAAAGAACCCGAATGCGCCAAGCGATGCGCCGATCATTTTGGGGGTAAAGTCGAAACGCTCAATCGTGTAATAGCTCCAGACGGACGGATAAACCTGATGCGAGATCGTGAAGATCAAAAACACCACGACCAAACCTGTCAGGTGCGGGATTTTACGGATCGACATCAACGCGCCCAGCGGGTTGGAACGTGTCCAGTCAAACGTGCGGCGTTTGGATTGGGGCAAGGTTTCGGGCAGGATGAAATAGCCAAGCGTTGCGTTACCAAGGGCGACAACGGCGGCGGCCATGAAAGGCACGCGCGGGCCGATTTCACCAAGGAAACCACCAATGGCAGGGCCGATGATGAAACCAACGCCAAAAGCCGCGCCAATCAGGCCAAAGTTGGTGGCGCGTTTTTCAGGTGCGGAAATGTCGGCGATATAAGCGGACGCCGTTGAAAATGTCGCCCCCGTGATGCCCGCAATTACGCGCCCGGCGAACAACCACCAGATAGTACCGGCAAGGCTTAGAAGGATGTAATCCAACCCCATTGCAACCAGCGATATTAACAAAATCGGGCGGCGGCCATATCGGTCAGACAGGTTGCCAAGCGTTGGCCCCATGAAGAACTGCATCACGGCGTATGTCGTCGCCAAAACACCCCCCCAAAGGGCGGCAGAGCTGATGGAACCACCGGTAAGCTGGGTAATCAAGTTCGGCATTACGGGTAGGATTAGGCCAATGCCGATGGAATTGAGCATCATGGTGATGATGATGAAAATGAAGGGAAGGCGTGCTTTCATCCCGCAGGGCTCCAGATTATGAGGCTTGGGCCTCAGTCGTCGGGCCATAGTATATCATTAAGCGGGTTTGACAGCGGTTAACAAGCCCCTTGCAAGCAGTTGTGACCTTATTCCACGGTGACAGAATGGTTTGGTTTGGATGGTATTTTCGAAATGCTGATCAGTCAGTTTTTTTTAGAAGACTTACTTCGAGTTCCCACAAGGTTCTTGGATAGAATTAGAGACTTGTCTCCGTCTTTGATCCTCCAACCATCTGACTTCTTTTTAGGGTTATTGTAAACCAACTTATCATTCACAATTGGAACTTTGAATACGAACTCAAGACTGTGGAGATTTGTTTCTTTGTCAAATCGAACTTTGATTTTATTAATCAGTTTAGACAGATAGTCCTTCTGGTCTTGTTTTGTCAGTTTGTGTTTTGATTCAATATCGGTCTTGAACACTGACATCCAATCCACCCACGAATTTTCCAACATAAACGACTGATGTTCAATNCTGATGTCTTCAAGTTTTCCTTCCAACTTCAGTCTTTCCTCATTCAGGTTCTTCCGAATTAACTTTGGGTTTCCGGAGTTACGTTTGAGTATGACGTCTGTTTCAAATCTTGAAATTGTCAAATCTAGATCGGACAGCTCTTTCTGAATCTTCTTGGATTTAGCCAGAATTCGTTTTGAGGTTGAATGACCATCAACACGATTTTTTATGGTTTTGGGGACTAAATCATCTCTGAATTTCTCTTTTAGAAAGTAAGAATCTCTGACTGTCTGTAGGACAGTATTCCAAACCAATTCATCTGTTTTAGAAATGTTCAGTGAACGGTTGGTTGAACATTTATGTTCAGAAGTTGAAGAGTTCATACTCTCTCCAACGACCCAATCCCGCTCATTCTTTGGACAGTAATAAAAGTTCTGTTGACTTGTTACATTTGTCCGACCGGGTAATTTTCTTCCACAGTCACCACAAACCAGTAATTCGGATAACAGATAGAATTTCTTAGTTGGGTTGGTTCGTTGTTTACTCTCCGAAAGTTTAATTCTTCTCCTTTGAACTTTATCAAATGTGATTTGATCGACTATCGGTGGTGAAGGAACCTTAATCGTTTCATTTATAGAACTGTCTGTGTAGTCGTAGTGACCGACATAAACACTGTTACTCAATATCTTCCGGATTGACCCTAAGGACCATGAGGTATTTCCCCTTCTTGTTAAAACCCCATTTAAGTTCAATTTTGTTCTGATATCGTTTGTCGACATCCCTTTCGAATACCACTTGAATATCTTTTGAATCCACACACTCTCTATGTCGTCAAGAACCAGCTTTTTATTTTCGTTTTTGTATCCGAATGGGGTTGGTCCACCTCTCCAATATCCCATTTTAACTTTTTGAAACCGACCTTGTCTGGATCGTTCAGTTCTAATCTTATTGTCGTACTGGCTGATTTCACTCAGTACCCCAAAGAGGAGGTCGTCCATTGGGTTTTTGAGTTCCATCTTTCCTGAGGAAGTATGGACCGTTACTCCGTGTTCTAACAGTTTGTAACGGATCATCCCCCATGTTCTCTGATTTCTAGAAAGACGGTCGGTATTGTAGACGAACAGGTGTTGAACAGCCCCGTTTTCAATTTCTGTGAGTGTCCGTAGTCAGAGTATTTGGAACAGATTAGGCTTTAGAATAAGAGAGTATCTGCCTCATCAGTTGGGCTATATTAGGCGGCGACTTTGCGGT
>JAESQH010000175.1 GCA_016765235.1 Paracoccaceae bacterium | reverse complement strand
TACGTGACGGAACCAAGAAATCCCGCGCGCCTTCAGGGGAAGATGCTGTAATGATCGGCGTCTGGAATTCGTTAAACCCGATCCCTTCCATGCGCTTGCGAATGCTGGAGACAACGTTGGAACGCAACATCATGCGGTTGTGCATACCTTCACGGCGCAGATCAAGGAACCGATACTTAAGCCGCGTTTCCTCAGGATATTCCTGTTCACCAAACACAGGCAACGGCAGTTCTTCGGATGCACCAAGGACTTCCATGTCGCGAATGAAAATCTCCACCTCACCAGTTGGCAAATTTGGGTTAACCAGTTCAGGATCACGCGCTTTGACTTCGCCGTCGATACGGATCACCCACTCGGAACGAACTTTTTCCAACTCTTTGAAAGCCGGCGAATCCTCATCAGCCAAAATCTGTGTAATGCCATAATGGTCGCGAAGGTCGATAAACAAAATGCCACCGTGATCGCGCACACGATGCACCCAACCGGAAAGGCGAACCGTATCCCCAACGTTCGATGCGTTGAGTTCATTACATTTATGAGAGCGAAAAGCGTGCATGTCTATGTCCTAACAAACGTCTAAAGGCGCACCCGAACGTACGCCAAATTGATCGAGGTTGGATACACAGGTTTAGGACGCAAATGTCAAGGGTTGCGGGGACGGACGCAATCACCACAGCATCTCACGCTATTTTGTTGCAGGTTTCCCCTTATTGGTGATCATGGCATTCGCAAGATCGTCAATCCGCTTATCGCCCTTACCATAAATCAACTCAATCGCTTTCTCTAGAACTTCAAACCCATCCAGCAACTCTGCTTTTGAAAACTTATCTGATGTTGTATGGCTACCAATATTCCCCAACCATTTAACTGCCAACAAATACTTTCCTGCATCTGTATGCTTTTTTTGAAATCGTTTAATCCTAGCATCAAGCTTAAGTGAGTATTCTTTGGACCTGTCGCGGAATTGTGCCGCTCCTTTAACCGCGTATTATACGCAAAAGGAGAAACGACATGGCATCACAACACACAGCCGAATTCAGACAGGAAGCGGTGCGCGTAGCACTGACGAGTGGGTTAAGTCGCAAACAAGTAGCCGCTGACTTTGGCGTTGGGTTTTCGACGTTGAGCCGCTGGATACAATTGGAGCGTCAAACGCTGCCGGAGCCAACCGCCCAGAGCGACCTTGAGGCCGAAGTCACCCGGCTTCGCAAAGAAAACCGTCTTCTGCGTGAGGAGAGGGAAGTGCTAAAGAAGGCAACCATATTCTTCGCGGGCCAAAAGCCATGAGATTTAAGTTTGTTGAAGAAAACCGAGCTGCGGTTCCAACCGAACGACTGTGCCGGATCATGAATGTTAGTTCGCGCGGCTACCGCGCTTTTCGATCCCGCCCGATCAGCCAGAGCCAGCGTAAGGATATGGTATTACTGGCCCATATCAGAGAACAACATCGCCTGTCCTTGGGTAGTTATGGTCGCCCAAGAATGACGGAGGAATTGAAAGAGCTGGGCTTTGACGTTGGTCACCGCCGTGTTGGTCGTTTGATGCGCCAGAACAGCATATCGGTGATCAGAACCCGTAAACATAAGGTAACGACGGACAGCAACCACAAGTTCAACATTGCACCCAACCTGCTGAATCGTGATTTTTATGCGAACCGGCCCAACCAGAAATGGGTTGTTGATATTAGCTATATCTGGACCCAGGAGGGTTGGTTGTATCTAGCCGTGGTTCTGGACTTGTATTCGAGGCGAGTCATCGGCTGGGCCGTCAGTAACCGCATGAAACGCGATCTTGCGATCCGTGCGTTGGATATGGCCGTGGCATTACGAAAACCACCCAAAGGCTGCATTCATCATTCGGATCGCGGTTCCCAGTATTGCTCGCATGACTATCAGAAACGTCTGCGTCAACACGGCTTCAAAGTGTCCATGAGTAGGAAAGGGAATTGCTATGACAATGCAGTTGTCGAAGCTTTCTTCAAAACCATTAAGGCCGAACTGATCTGGCGGCATCCGTGGCGTACACGTCGCGCTGCTGAACTGGCTATCTTCCCTTATCGGTGATTGCTAAGCATTCACCTGTCAGGCAGCGGAATACATTAACGGCTTCTACAATCCACGCCGCAGACACTCGGCATTAGGTTGGAAAAGTCCCTTGGCTTTCGAAAGGATTGCCGCTTAAATGAGTTCATGGGGCGGCACTAAAGCGTGACAGGTCCAAGCCAGAAATGTCGCAAATTTTTCCGAAACGTAGTATGGATGCCAACCCTCTTTTTCACAGTCAGCGATCGATTTTGCTGTTTGCTTTCGAATTACAGTGGTGTCGCTCGNTTTNANACTACCCAATTGCCCAGATAAACAATTCGANCACGGCCATTTTGGAAAGATCTTAACGGATGTGATATCCTATAATTTTCTGTTTATTGTCATAGCGTGAAGTCCATGTACTCAACTCCAAATATGCGGCCATACCGCAAATTGGTTATAGGTATTATATATGTCTAAATGCGACACCAATCCACCCCATACGGGGTTGCACCATTCGCCCCACNCATTATAACCGCCACAATTTGCATCTCGCAGACGAATCCCTCCCCGCTCGTGCCTTTGCACTGGCGGCCAAACGCGCGGACATCGGCATGCCTAAAAGAACTGACATCTCCTCCATTATGATTATTGGCGCTGGCCCTATTATTATCGGTCAGGCGTGCGAGTTCGACTATTCCGGCGCGCAGGCCTGCAAAGCGTTGAAGGAGGAAGGCTACCGCGTGATCCTTGTTAACTCCAACCCAGCAACGATCATGACAGACCCGGACATGGCCGACGCCACTTATATCGAGCCGATCACCCCTGAAGTTGTTGCCAAGATCATCGAAAAAGAACGCCCTGATGCGTTGTTGCCAACCATGGGTGGGCAAACTGGTCTGAACACGGCGCTGGCGCTGGATGACATGGGCGTGCTGGAAAAATTCGGTGTAGAGATGATCGGCGCAGACCGCAAAGCCATCGAAATGGCCGAAGACCGCAAGCTGTTCCGCGAAGCGATGGACCGCCTTGGCATCGAAAACCCGCGCGCCACCATCGCCGAAAGCATGGAAGAGTGCATGGATGCGTTGGACGATATAGGCCTGCCCGCCATCATCCGCCCTGCCTTCACCATGGGTGGGACTGGCGGCGGAATCGCCTATAACCGCGAGGATTACATCCATTTCTGCGGCACCGGCCTCGATGCGTCCCCCGTCAACCAGATCCTGATCGATGAAAGCCTGTTGGGCTGGAAAGAATTCGAGATGGAGGTCGTGCGCGACAAAGCCGACAACGCCATCATCATTTGTACGATTGAAAATATCGACCCGATGGGCGTGCATACGGGCGACAGTATCACCGTTGCCCCCGCTTTGACCCTGACGGATAAAGAATTCCAGTTGATGCGGACGCATTCCATCAACGTGTTGCGCGAAATCGGCGTCGAAACCGGTGGCTCCAACGTGCAATGGGCCGTGAACCCCGAAGATGGTCGTATGATCGTGATCGAGATGAACCCGCGTGTTTCGCGTTCCTCCGCCCTTGCCTCCAAGGCGACAGGTTTCCCGATTGCCAAAATCGCGGCGAAGCTGGCGGTCGGTTATACGCTGGACGAGCTGGACAACGACATCACTAAAGTCACGCCTGCCTCGTTCGAGCCAAGTATCGATTATGTAGTAACCAAAATCCCGCGTTTCACATTTGAGAAATTCCCCGGCGCCGAACCAATCCTCGGCACCGCGATGAAATCGGTTGGCGAGGCGATGGCCATTGGCCGCACCATCCACGAAAGCTTGCAAAAGGCGTTGGCATCACTGGAAACCGGCCTGACAGGGTTTGATGAGATCGAAATCGAAGGCGAAGGCGAGGCCGCGATAATCGCCGCCATATCCCCGCAAACCCCCGACCGGATGCTGCTGATCGCCCAAGCCATGCGCGAAGGCATGTCGTTGGAAGCGATCCACACCCACACCAAATTCGACCCGTGGTTCCTTGAGCGCATCAAAGAAATCGTCGACGAAGAAGCCTTGCTTCGCGAAAACGGCCTGCCGACCAACGCATTCCAGATGCGCCGGATCAAAATGATGGGCTTCACGGATGCCCGTCTGGCAACTTTGACCAAAAACACCGAAACGGGCGTGCGCCATTCCCGCCTCGCGATGGACGTCAAAGCCTGCTTCAAACGCATCGACACTTGCGCCGCCGAATTCGAGGCGCAAACGCCCTATATGTATTCGACTTACGAGGCCGACGCGATGGGAACCGTGGAATGCGAAGCCCGCCCGTCCGATCGCAAAAAAGTCGTAATCCTTGGCGGTGGCCCGAACCGCATTGGTCAAGGGATCGAGTTCGATTACTGCTGCTGCCACGCCTGTTACGCGCTGACGGATGCCGGTTATGAAACCATCATGATCAACTGTAATCCTGAAACGGTATCCACCGATTACGACACCTCGGACCGTCTGTATTTCGAGCCCCTAACGCTGGAATCCGTACTGGAAATCCTACGGGTTGAACAGGAAAACGGCACACTCCACGGTGTGATTGTGCAATTCGGCGGCCAAACCCCGCTGAAACTGGCGAATGCGTTGGAGGCCGAAGGCATCCCGATCCTCGGCACCTCGCCTGACGCGATTGATTTGGCTGAAGACCGCGAACGTTTCCAGCAATTGCTGCATGATCTGGACCTGAAACAACCTCACAACGGTATCGCCTCAAACCCCGAACAAGCGTTCGAAATTGCGCAAGACGTTGGCTATCCGCTTGTCATCCGCCCGTCCTACGTTCTGGGTGGCCGCGGCATGGAAATCGTGCGCGACGACGCCCAACTGACCCGCTATATCAAAGCAGCGATCACCCTTTCCGGCGACAATCCCGTACTGCTCGACAGCTATCTGACGGGCGCAATCGAGGTGGACGTTGACGCCCTGTGCGACGGCAAATCCGTCCACGTCGCGGGCATCATGGAACATATTGAGGAAGCTGGCGTGCATTCGGGCGACAGCGCCTGTTCGCTGCCCCCCTATTCGCTGGACGCCGAAACAATCGCGGAGTTGAAACGCCAAACCGAGGCGATGGCCCTTGGCCTGAACGTCATCGGCCTGATGAACGTGCAATTCGCCATCAAAGACGGCGTGATATACGTCCTCGAAGTCAACCCGCGCGCCAGCCGCACCGTGCCGTTCGTGGCCAAAGCACCGGATCGCCAATCGCGGCAATCGCCGCACGGGTCATGGCAGGTGAACCCCTGTCGAACTTCGATCTGGTAGATCCGAATGTCCCCTATTACGCGGTGAAAGAGGCCGTTTTGCCCTTCAACCGCTTCCCCGGCGTCGACACGTTGCTTGGCCCCGAAATGCGCTCGACCGGCGAGGTTATGGGGCTGGACAAAACCTTCTCTCGTGCTTTCTTAAAGTCGCAAATGGGCGCAGGCGTGGACCTACCAACCGAGGGCAACGTGTTCGTTTCCATCAAAGACTCCGACAAAGGCGACATGATATTGGAGGCTGCGCGAAACGTGTCCAACCTCGGTCTCAAGATCGTCGCCACACGCGGTACGGCAGAATATCTGGCCTCCAACGGCATCATGTCAGACGTGGTTAACAAGGTATACGAGGGCCGTCCGAACATTGTCGATATGATGAAAGATGGCGGCATCCAACTGGTATTCAATACGACCGAGGGCGTGCAATCCATTGACGATTCACGCGGAATTCGGTCAGTCGCGCTTTATGACAGGATTCCGTATTACACCACCGCCGCCGGATGCCGCGCCGCTGCGCGCGCCATGAAGGGCCGCACCGAAAGCGAGATTGAAGTCCACCCGTTGCAAGACTTCATCGTTTAGGGAAAGTATGAACAATGCAACCGGAACCTAAAGACAAAAGTAAACGCCGAGTCACTTTCACAGCGATTGGCCTCGTTATGGGCCTGTCTTTCGGGTCTGCATTCGGAACAGTCTTCGGTGACGTGGGTCTTGGAACGGCATTTGGTCTAATAATCGGAATCGTGATCGGCGCTGCGTTGGATCGACCAAAGAAACCGAAATAGGCAACAACCCCATAGCGACGATTGCTTCAAGTTTTCAAAGTTTAACTGTAGGGTTAGACACAACTACCTTTCGGACACGTGATCCTCACAATCCCGAATAAAGGAGCGTAAAATGAAACCCCCAAAAACAAAGCCGGCGAAAGCCAAAAAAGGCGTTGTACAAAAACAACCTTGGTATCAAACACTCGATAACCAAGGCGGGAAACGTGGAGTTAGGCCATCGAAGGCTGGCGGAAAGAAATCTGCGAACAAATCGGCCTTGAATTAAACCAATAATTAACCTTACCGCTGTATAACCCGAACCACTGAGCGAGGCGGATTANCACTCCGTAGGTTTATCGCGCTAAAGCATTTTGAATATCCGTTGCATAATTCGCAACACGCAGACTCTAAACCACGCATCCGTTGCGCCGATTATCAACCGGCATTTACAGGCAACAGCTTAGGGATGGGTCTTTAGCGCGGTAAATCTGACCTCGGTCAGGACGGGCGATCTTTAAACCTGAAAGCCGAAATCATGGTCAAAACGACCTTCCCGAGCATCGTAATCACCAAAAGGCGCGGGTTTCACCCGAACGCCGTTTTTTTCGTGGCGAATTACCCGCTATACGTCTCGTCCAGCGCATAACCTGACGCCCGAACCGTGCGGATAGGGTCAACCAAGCCGCCTTTGTTCAACGCCTTGCGCAGCCGTCCGATATGGACGTCGACGGTTCGGGACTCCACGTAAATATCCTGCCCCCAAACACGATCCAGCAACTGTTCGCGGCTATAAACCCGCCCGGGTCGTTTGATCAAGGTTTCTAATAGACGAAACTCGGTTGGGCCGAGTGTTACCGTGACGCTACCCCGCGTCACCCGCATGGTCTCACGGTCCAGAACGATATCGCCGAACGTCACCACATTGCCAGTCGCTGCCGGATTTGTCCGACGCAATACTGCGTGTATGCGCGCCACCAGTTCTTTCATAGAGAACGGTTTGGTCACGTAATCATCCGCACCTTTATCGAAACCACGCAAGCGGTCTTCTTCCTCGGCCCGCGCTGTTAGCATGATCACCGGAATGTCTCGCGTTTCACTACGCGCGCGCAATTGGCGGCAAATTTCGATGCCCGAAACATTGGGCAACATCCAGTCCAGCAATATAATGTCCGGCTGAAAATCCTCGGCGGCCATCAAAGCCTCGTCGCCGTCGTCAACGACCGAAACCTCGAAACCCTCGGCGGTCAGGTTATACTTCAGCAGATGGCTGATCGCCTCTTCATCCTCGACAACCAGAACTTTAATGCTCATCCTTGCCCCCTAAAACGGTGCCATACCCAGCCCGATGGGTTCACCTTTTGGCCGATCATCGCCCAGCGGTTCGCCCTTTACAACATAGTAAATCATCTCGGATATATGGGTGGTGTGATCCCCGATCCGCTCAAGGTTTTTCGCCACGAACAACAATTGCGAGCCAAGCCCGATCATCCGGCTATCTTCCATCATATAAGTCACAACTTCACGGAAAATGGCGTTGTACATCTCGTCGATTTCAACATCGCGGTTCCAGATATCCACCGCCAATTCCGCATCGCGTTGTGCGTGGGCATCAAGAATTTCCGACAGTTGGCGAAGCGTCACCTGCCCCATATGCACAATCGAGTGCGAAATCTTGACCGGTGTCGCACCGGACAAGTAAATCGCCCGCCGTGCGATGTTTTTGGCCAAATCCCCGATGCGTTCCAACGTCGAGGCGATCTTGATTGCCGACAGTAAGACCCGCAAATCTTGCGCCATAGGCTGGCGCAAAGCGATGATCTGGGTGGCCAACTCCTCCAACCCCAATTCCATCGCATCCAGCCGTTTGTCTTTGATAACTACCGCTTGCGCCAATTCCGCATCACGGTTTTTTAAGGCCTCCAGCGCCTCGGCGACCAGTTCTTCGACCAGCCCGCCCATCTCGGATATTTTGGCCTGAACGGTGATCAGATCATCGTCGAATGCCGATACAATGTGGCGTCCTGTAGTCATAGCTTCCCCCTCAACCGAATCGGCCGGTAATGTAATCTTGTGTGCGTTGGTCAACCGGATTGGTGAAAATCGCTGTCGTGTCGCCATATTCTACCATATCCCCCATATGAAAAAACGCCGTTTTTTGCGAGACCCGCGCCGCCTGCTGCATGGAGTGTGTGACGATCACCACGGAATAGTTATTCCGCAACTCGTCAATCAACTCCTCGATCTGCGCTGTCGCAATCGGATCGAGGGATGAGGCTGGTTCGTCCATCAACAAA
The DNA here is from genome assembly GCA_016765235.1 of Paracoccaceae bacterium. Classification (GTDB taxonomy): domain Bacteria; phylum Pseudomonadota; class Alphaproteobacteria; order Rhodobacterales; family Rhodobacteraceae; genus NORP23. The sequence goes on along the minus strand of JAESQH010000175.1, from coordinate 5,583 downwards.
ACCTCCGGCGCGGTCGCAATCGCGCGTGCAATGCACAAACGCTGCTGCTGACCACCCGAAAGCGATGTGCCCGGCGCGTCCAGTCGGTCCTTGACCTCTTTCCAGATCGCTGCACGGCGAAGCGACGTTTCGACCACTTCTTCAAGGTCGGTTTTATTGCCCACCAGCCCGTGAATGCGCGGCCCGTAAGCGACGTTATCGAAGATCGACTTCGGGAACGGATTGGGTTTTTGAAACACCATCCCGACCTTGGCCCGCAGTTGCACAGGGTCCACCGATTTGGCGTAAATATCCTCGCCATCCATCAGTAAATCGCCGGTGATTTTGCACGAATCAATCGTGTCGTTCATCCGGTTCAAACACCGCAGGAACGTCGATTTTCCGCAGCCCGAAGGCCCGATAAACGCCGTTACGGTGTTCTTCAGAATATCCACCGACACGTCTTTGATCGCATGGTTTTCGCCGTAAAACACATCGACGTTTTTCGTCGAAATCTTAACTGTATCTGTCATATTTTCCATATCCGTCTACCACCGCCGCTCGAACCGTTTCCGAAGGAATACGGCCAGTCCGTTCATCAAAATCAAAAACACCAGCAATACCAAAATTGCCGCCGAAGTCCGTGCCTCAAACGCCCGTTCAGGGAAGTCTGACCAACGGTAAATTTGCACCGGCAAAACCGTCGCGCTATCAGTAATACCCGTGGGCACATCAACAATAAAAGCCACCATCCCGATCATGATCAGCGGCGCAGTTTCACCCAAGGCGCGGGCCATGCCGATGATCGTTCCGGTCAAAATTCCGGGCATCGACAGCGGCAAAACATGGTGAAACGCCGTTTGAAGTTTCGAGGCCCCGATCCCCAACGCCGCATCCCTGATCGAAGGCGGAACCGCCGCCATCGCCGCCCTTGACGCGATAATAATCGTCGGCAAAGTCATAACCGCCAGCACGATACCACCGGCCAAAGGCGCGGATCGTGGAACCCCGAAGAAGCCAAGGAACACCGCCAGACCCAACAGCCCGTAAACGATGGAGGGAACCGCCGCGAGGTTGTTGATATTCACCTCTATGAACGTGTTCATCAGGTTTTTCTTGGCGAATTCTTCGAGGTATATCGCGGCCATAACCCCGATTGGAAAGGCCAGAAGGATGGTCACTAACATTGTCCAGAAGGAACCCACGGCCGCGCCCCAGATACCAGCTAGTTCAGGTTCGCGGCTGTCGCCGGCGGTGAAGAACCGTGTGTTGAAGACCGTTTCNACCGCCCCCGAACTTCGCAAATTCTCGATCAAGGTAATCTGCAAATCNGACACTTTGCGCGAGGCTTCGGGCAGGCCTTGGAGGTAAACTTGCCATTCCCCCGCCGCCAATTCGCCACTGTCCAGCGTGCCGATAACCTTGCCTTCGCCACCTGTTGCGGACACCTCGGTCAGTTTCACCCAAGTGTCGCCCATGCGGACCAAAACGGAGGGGGAGTTCTTGTCCAACACCTCCGCGCCACCGCTCTGCGATGCCCGTGCTTCCAGCGCATCGCCCAGCGCGATAAACCGATCCCGTTCTGCTTCACGTTTGGCTGCCTCCTCTAGATCACCGCGCTCGGTGAACACGGCACGCCCGTTTTCTTGCAACGCCGCCTGATCACGATTGAAAGCGGCCTTGGCCCGTAAATCGGCCTTTACGCGGGCCATAACAAAGGCGAAATCTTGCGCTGTCGAGGTCACAACCGCCGTCTTGCCATTGTTTTCAACGCTCAGCGTGCCATCAGTGTTTTGTTCCACCAGATCGCCATAAGATCCTTTCAGATACAGGTCCGCGATGTCCGATGCCAAGAACCGGAAGTCGATTGTCTGCCCGATATTTGACGGGCGTGTCATCGCCAACTCGCGCAGCTCAAACGCCGCGCCGCCGCTGATAATGTCATACATCGCCCGTTTGTCGCCGCGTGCCTTCACGAAGGGAAACGCCGCCTTCAGCGCATCTTTAGTCAGCCCACCGTAATTCGCCCGCCCAATTATCGACGGGTCATTCGTACGATCAGGGTCGATCTCGTCCGCCTCAAGATATATCGGCAACGTGATGTAGCTTTCGGTAAACGCGCCAGACGCTTTGCTGACCACCGACCACATCAGCGTCATCAGCGCGGCACCCGCCAGCGCAATCGCCAGAATGCCATAAGCCTTCAACCGCCGCTCCGACGCTTTGCGTTTCTTCAAACGCGCGGCAGATTCGGGCGAGTTATGCATCTTGGAAAGTTCGGTCATGTTAACCATTAGTCATACATCTCCCGATATTTCCGCACGAAGCGCAGGGCGAAAATGTTCAGTGCCAACGTGATGCAGAACAGTGTGAACGCCAATGTGAAAGCAGGGCCAGCGGCGGTTGATGCCTCCGTATCTCCCGTGATCAGCATCACGATTTGTACGGTCACAGTTGTCACGGCCTCCAGCGGATTGGCTGTCAGGTTTGCACCTTGGCCAGCGGCCATCACAACGATCATAGTTTCGCCGATTGCCCGAGACACCCCAAGTAAAACCGCCGAGACAATGCCCGGCAGCGCAGCGGGCAAAACAACCTGACGTATCGTCTCGGCTTTGGTAGCGCCTAGCGCGTAGGAACCATCCCGCAGGGTTTGCGGTACCGCGTTAATTACATCATCGGATAGCGAACTGATGAACGGGATAATCATGATCCCCATCACAATCCCTGCCGCCAACGCGCTTTCGGAGGCGACCGTAAGGCCAATCGCCTCGCCTGTGTTGCGGATCAGGGGGGCCACTGTAATGGCCGCGAAAAACCCGTAAACCACTGTTGGAATGCCCGCCAGAATTTCCAGCATCGGCTTGGCCCATGCCCGCACATTGGGTGAGGCGAAATCTGACAAATATATCGCCGCGAACAGGCCGATTGGTACGGCTACCAGCATTGCAATGCCGGTGATCATCAAGGTTCCCGCGAACAGGGGTACTGCCCCGACTTTATCCATGTCCATCACACCGTCTTGCACGCCGGAAAGGGGGCTCCACCTAGTGCCAAACAAGAATTTGTCTACGCGCCAACCGATGCTGGCGAAAAAATTGAATGTCTCGAATATCAGCGACAAAACGATACCGAGCGTCGTCAGAACCGCCACGGCAGCAGAGGCCCATAGGATGCCGCGAATGATGTTTTCCGAACGGTTCCGCGCCCGCCATTCTGCCGAGATTTGGCGCATACCTACTACGCCCGAGATAAGCGCACCACCAAGCGAGATCGTAACGGTCGCCCAAATCCGCAAACTGTCAGCGCGCGCGAAGTTCGCCGCTGTAGCCTCGCGCAGCGGGTCAATTTTGGAGCTAACCAGCCCTGCTGCAATCGCCTTGGCATCAGATAATATCAAATCAATTTCGATGTTCCGCGCATCGGGTAAGGCGGCACGAATATCGCCCAGAAACTTCGCATCCAGAAACGCATTCCAGCCGATCATCAGCACCAGCAGCAACGCCAACCCGACGATCATCACCCACAACATCACATACGTGCCGTGGTAGCTGGGCCGCGAGTGCAGGCTGGCCAAAACGCCCTGACTGACAGAAATGGCTTTGGCCCGCGACGGGATGAAAAATCCTATCGCGAGACCAATTATCAGCAAGGCTGTCAGGGCTAGCATTTACCAGCCCCGAGGCACAAAGTTAGTTCCATTCGTCACCTGTCAATATTACCAGATCGCGTACACGGTCAGCATTTTCTTTGAATTCATCCTCGAACAGCGGGATCAAACCTTTGTCGCTCAAATACCCTTCTTCACCCGCCGCAGCTTGGCTTGAAAACTCGGTAGCGTATTCTGCAATGCCGGGGATTACACCGATGTGGGCTACTTTGATGTAATAATACAGCGAGCGTGAAATCTCGTATTCGCCATCTGCGATATTGTCGAATGTCGGGTCAACACCGTCCATAGACGCGCCTTTGATGACGTCGGAGTTCTGGTCAAGAAACGAGAACCCGAAGATGCCCAGTGCGTTAGGATTTGCTTCCAGTTTGGACACGATTAGATTATCGTTTTCACCAGCTTCGACATACACGCCGTCTTCACGAATCTCGACACCTTCGCAATCTACAAGATCGGTCAGTTCGCAGCCTTCAGACATCACCAGTTCTTCGAATGCGTCACGTGTGCCGGATGATGGTGGCGGACCAAGAACTTCGATTGCGATGGCCGGTAAGGATGGATCAACCTGATCCCAAGTGGAAGGCATCGGACCGTTTGCGGCCAGCGCGATAACCACCTGTTCCAGCGTTAGCGCAAACGTCGGGCCGCTATTGGCGTTGGCGATGACAATGCCGTCATACCCGATAACCGATTCAACGATCTCTGTAACGCCATTGTCCTGACACATCGCAAATTCTTTCGCCTTCATGCGGCGGGATGCATTGGTTATGTCAGGATATTCTGCCCCGACGCCTGCACAAAACAACTTCAAACCGCCGCCGGAACCTGTCGATTCAACAACCGGTGTCGCGAAATCTGTGGTTTTGCCGAATTGTTCAGCCACCGCTGTCGAAAACGGGAATACGGTGGACGAGCCAACGATGCGAATCTGTTCGCGTGCGTTGGCAGAAGTTACTGCGGTTGCTGCAATGGATGCGACAGCAATGATGGTAAATAGTTTCACGGGTTCTCTCCGATTGTCAAACACCGACGCCAAGTGCGTGGGATGCGCCGAACCTAGGCCGCTTTGAACACGCATTTATTGCAGTTTGATGACAGATTTATGACAGCGAGCAAGAAAGCTGTGTTGGCGATCAATTCTAGTTATTCATTATTCACTTGCTAATATTAGAATGTTAATATATACGCTTTTCAAAATATCATCTTAGGAGCAATACAATGACCGCACAAAACCTAACCCGCCTACTCGCCGGCCTTTTCATCTTGCTAAGCCTTGGCTTGGCGCATCTGGACGGAACCATAGACATGTCCAGCGTCAGCTGGTTGTGGTTCACCGCCTTTGTTGGCGTTAACCTGTTCCAGTCCGGCCTTACCAAATGGTGCCTGATGACAAAAATCCTTAATAAACTAGGCGCTGCCTAATCAGGATTCGGGCAGCCAGACAGTGAATTGGCTGCCCTCTCCCAACGTGGATTCGATCTGCAATTCACCACCATGACGGTTAACGATGTGCTTGACGATGGCCAGACCCAACCCCGTGCCACCCTTGTTGCGGCTTTGCTTGGCGTTCACGCGGTAGAAGCGTTCCGTTAACCGGTGCAAGTGTTCAGGGCCAATCCCCGCCCCTTGATCCGCTACCGTAATCCCGACCATATTGGCATATCGCAAGTCCGCAGGCGCGGTGGATATTTTCACGACCGTACCACTGCCGCCGTATTTCATGGCGTTGTCGATCAGGTTAACCAGCACTTGGTTCAACTGGTCGCGGTCAGCCGCCACAACCGGATTTCCTTCCAGCGCAGCTTCCAACGTCACGTCATACTTCTTCTGAAGCGGAAGCAAGGCCGAGGTCGCCTCTTGCACCAGTTCGTTCAACGCGCACGGATCACTTGGCTTGATATGTTCGTCCAGCTCGATCCGGCTAAGGGACA
>JAESQH010000174.1 GCA_016765235.1 Paracoccaceae bacterium | reverse complement strand
CCCCAAAAGCAAGAAGAACGTCAACGACAGGGCCGCGTCGAAATACGCATGCTCCCCGCCTTCTATGGTTTCCAGCAACGAAACGCCGCTGGCCAATATCAACGCCAATGAAATCGGCACGTCCATGTTCAAGCGCCCGACCCGCAGCGCAGTCCATGCGTTTTTAAAAAACGGCACACCGGAATATGCCACCGTTGGCAGTGCGATCAACGCCGAAATCCAGTGCATCAACTCCCGCGTCGCCCCATCAGCTCCGCCCCAAACGGAGAATGACAGCAACATCACGTTCATCATCGCAAAACCAGCCACCGCAAGGCGAGCCAACAGTTCGCGACCGTCCTTATCGACCACGCCTTGATCCAGCGCCGCACTGTCCAGTTCTTTCGCGGGATACCCCCAGCTTGTCAGCAATTCGATCAGATGGGTTTCAATTCCGGGAATATCTTTGACGGTGATGGTCACGCGTTTGCGGGTCAGGTTAACCCGCGCGCCTTCAATTTCTGGCAGTTTACTCAGGCCGGATTCAACACCGCTAATACAGGCGGCGCAGTTAATTGTCGGCAAGGACAGCTCGATCCGGCGGGAGCGGTCAGACCGCGCCTCACCAGCGGAATTGATCAGGTCCGACGGGATATCAACGCAGGCAGGACGAACGGCAATTGACGGTGTCTCAGCCATTGGCGTCCGTCACGTAAAGTTCAAGGCGTTGCTCAAACGGCCCGCCATTCGCGCTTTCGGCAGTCACATAGACGAACCACTTACCGTCGTTCAAATCGATCTTGAACCAATAACCGATAGTATCGCGAAGCAGTACAGGGATAACATCCTCGCGGCCATGCGTCGGGCGGCCAACACGCACGCTGATCACCTCTGGGAATACAAACTCGCCATTGGCGAAAATCGACAGGTTCATCTGCCCGTTCGCGTATTTAACCTCCGGTGCCCAACCCAGCGCACGCTGCGCGATTGCTCGATCATCAAACGTCTGCGATGCAACATAAGAGTTCTTCACTTCCAACCCCGGAAACGTCTTAACCGCTTGATACAGCAACGTCATATTCACCGCGAAAATCGTGCCGAACGCGGCTAGCAAGATCATCAGAACCTTGCGGCCGGTTAGCTCTTTTACTGGTTTTACATCGGTCATGGTGTTTTCCCGTTAAATACAGTTTCTACGTGTGCTGTGTCACCGCTTGTCAGATCTTCGATCCAGATATGCACTTCAGTGCGCTCGCGGTAGGCCGCATGATTTTTGAGCTCGGCAAATAAATAGACGCGTTGGATAATAGTGGTGTCCGCCGGTGCTGTTACTATCACACCCTCGGCACCTTGCAACTCGACCACAAAATTCGAGTTGTGTTCATCGGTTTCAGCCGTAACTCTAAACTGCCGCTCCTCGCCATGCTTATTCAGAATTCTTATGTCGTAGTCGTTGCGAATTGTGCCGTCGGACATAACGATATAGTTGGGGTTCCTGATTGGCGCGACACTGACTTCGATTTCGGCCCGCACAAACAGCGCAACCAGCAGTCCAACGCCCACAGCACCCCACAAGGTCGCGTACATAATCGTGCGGAAACGGATCAAGTGCTTCCACATATTGCGCGGCGGCTTCCCTGACCGTTCTAGCGGCTCGTCATTTGCGGTTAGATAAGCGATCAAGCCAGTCGGGCGACCAACTTTGATCATCATGTCGTCGCAGGCATCAATGCACAGCGCACAGGTGATGCACTCCAACTGTTGCCCTTCGCGGATGTCGATCCCCACAGGGCACGCGGCAACACAAGCATTACAATCAATGCAATCACCCAGCGACGGATCGGCCATGGAATCTTTCAGTTTCGCCCGCGGTTCCCCGCGCCAATCGCGGTAGGAAACCGTCATGGTGTCTTCGTCCATCATCGCGGCCTGAATACGCGGCCATGGGCACATATAGGTGCAAATTTGTTCTTGCATGAACCCGCCAAAGATAAACGTAGTGGCGGTAAGTGAAGCGATAAATGCATACGCGATGAACGCCGCTTGTCCGGTGAACAGCTCCACGATCAGGGTTGGAGCGTCTGCGAAATAGAACACCCACGCGCCGCCTGTGGATACCGCGATTAACAACCACGCCGTCCATTTGGCCAGCCTAAGGCGCCATTTTCTGGCGTCCCATTTGGCGTTCAAAAGGCGAATACGCGCGTTGCGGTCCCCCTCGATCCAGCGTTCGACCTGAACGAATAGGTCAACCCAAACAGTTTGCGGGCAAGCGTAGCCACACCAAACCCGCCCGAGTGCGGAAGTGAACAGGAATAATCCCAACCCAGCCATGATCAGCAGCCCCGCAACGAAATAGAACTCGTAAGGCCAAATCTCGATCCAGAACATATAGAAACGGCGGCCCGCCATATCGATCAGAACAGCTTGGTCGGGCATGTCCGGGCCACGATTCCAGCGGATCCAAGGTGTGATGTAGTAGACCCCCAACGTGAAGATCATTAACCACCACTTAAGCTGCCGGAATTTGCCCTTTACGCGCTTTGGAAAGACTGGCTCGCGCGCCGCATACAGCTTTGGGGCTTCTTCTGGGGTTTCAGTGCTCACAAGAGCCTCCGATTCACATCACATTCAACTATCGGCATATATTTCATGCCCGCGCAACAGAAACCTTGATCTACATCAAGATTTGATATTTAACAAAAATGCCTGATCGGAAAAACCGATCAGGCCAGTTGGCGTCATTAACCTGACGCAAGGGGAGTATCGGGTGGAGGCTATTCGCCTCCGCCCAATTCATGAACATATACCGCAACCTGACGAAGCTGGGCCTCGTTCAAGCGCCCTGCTGCGGACCATGCCGGCATTACACCGCCGCGGCTGTTCGTAATCGTTTCGGTGACGGTTTCCAGATCACCACCATATAACCAAATTGCATCAGCAAGGTTTGGTGCGCCAACAAATTTATCGCCCAAACCATCCGAACCGTGGCAGGCTGAACAATTGTCTTCAAAGACAACCGCGCCCCCTTCAACCAAGGTCGCATCCGTCGCTCGCCCCGTCAGAGACAGAACAAACTGCGCGGCCTGCGCGATTTCCACTTTGCTGAGGTAATCATCACCGAACGCCGGCATTTCGGACAAGCGCGTATCCTCATCCTCGTCTGCACGGATACCGTGGCTGATTGTGGTATAGATGGTTTCAATATCACCACCCCACAGCCAGTCATCATCGCGCAAGTTCGGATAACCGGCACTGCCCGCAGCACCGGAACCATGGCACTGGATGCAGAATGTACGGAACACCGCTCCACCCGCAGAAATCGCATAATTGCCGACTTCTGAATCTCCTGCAATCGTCGCCAGATCAAGGCTGACAATCTTGTCGTTCAGCGGCGCATTGGCCGCATCCACCGCGGCAATATCCTTGGCAACTTCGGCGCGTGAGGAATACCCCAACAACCCTGGAGTTGCGCCATTGAGTAGTGGCCACGCCGGATATGCGATCGTATATCCAATGCCCCAGATAATCGTCAGATAGAAGGTCCACAACCACCAGCGCGGCATTGGGTTGTCAAGTTCGGTAATGCCGTCCCACTCGTGCCCCGTGGTTTCGACAACCTTCGTCTCTTTTTCAGGTTTTCTAGCCATTGTCGTCTCCCTTGAATTCGTCATTTCGGAACGGAATATCCGAGATATCCTTATAGAGTTTCTTGGTGCCAGGGCGGAACGCCCAGACGATAATTCCAAGGAAAATCAGCAGCATCGAAAGCATGCCCCAACTGTCGGCAAGCATACGTAAGAAAGTGTACATATCGTTTCTCCTCTAGCGGCTTGCGTCTGGAATGAAGGTCGAGAAATCAACCAACGTGCCAAGCATTTGCAAATAGGCAATCAACGCATCCGCTTCAGTCAACTCTGGTTGTCCGTCGAAGTTACGCACATTAACGTCGCGTCCACCCCAATCAGCCGCCGCACCGTAACGGGATTGCAAACCTTCTGTGTCGGCATCCGGATCAACTTGCGCTCTGAAATCTGCGCGCGCCATCTCAATCATTTCTTCGGAGTAAGGCGCCCGGCCAAATGCCGCGTTGGCTTTCAACGAATCCGCAACATATTTGCCATCGATGACTTTTTCCTCCAACCAGCGATAGGAAGGCATGATCGATTCCGGAACCACATCACGTGGTTGGCGTAGGTGATCAGCCTGCCATTCATCAGAATACCGGCCACCCACACGCGCCAGATCAGGACCTGTACGTTTGGAACCCCATTGGAACGGATAGTCATATTGAGATTCCGCTGCCAAGGAATAGTGGCCGTACCGCTCTACTTCGTCACGGAGCGGGCGGATCATCTGGCTGTGACACAGGTAGCAGCCTTCCCGAACATAGATGTCACGCCCTGTCAGCTCCAACGGGGTGTAGGGGCGCATGCCCTCTACATCCTCGATGGTATTTTCAAGGTAGAACAACGGAACGATCTGAACCAGTCCACCGATGGACACAACCAGTAAGCTGAGAACCAGCAAAAGGGTGGCGTTCTTCTCGATTATCTTGTGTTTATCCAGGATACCCATTTTCCGGCCCCCCTTATTCTGCTGGAACTGCGGCAGCCGGGGCAGTTTGCCCTGCACCAATCGCAGTTTTCCATAGATTCCAAGCCATGATACAAGCACCTGTCAGATAGAGCAGACCACCAATACCACGTACTACATACATCGGGAACTTGGCCGATACAGTGTCAGCGAAGGAGTTCACCAAGAAGCCCTGCGCATCAACTTCACGCCACATCAAACCTTCCATGATCCCCGACACCCACATGGAGGCCGCATACAGAACGATGCCGATCGTCGCGAGCCAGAAGTGCCAGTTAACCAGTTTCAGACTGTACAGGCGTTCACGACCCCAAAGTTTCGGCACTAGGAAGTAGAGCGCGCCAAAGGTGATCATGCCATTCCAGCCAAGCGCACCGGAATGCACATGCCCAATTGTCCAGTCAGTGTAATGGCTAAGCGCATTAACCGTCTTGATCGCCATCATCGGACCTTCAAATGTGGACATTCCGTAGAAGCCGATAGACACAACCATGATCCGCAGAACCGGATCGGTTCGCAATTTATCCCACGCGCCCGAAAGCGTCATCAGACCATTGATCATGCCGCCCCAACTTGGCATCCACAGGATGATGGACATAACCATTCCCAATGTCTGCGCCCAGTCAGGCAATGCTGTGTAGTGAAGGTGGTGAGGGCCAGCCCAGATATACAAGAAGATCAATGCCCAGAAGTGGATGATCGACAATTTATAGGAATAAATCGGGCGGTTCGCCTGTTTTGGAACGAAGTAGTACATCATCCCAAGGAAACCCGCCGTCAGGAAGAACCCAACCGCGTTATGGCCATACCACCACTGCGTCATCGCATCCTGCACACCGGAAAACAGACCAACGGATTTCGACCCAAGAAACGAAACAGGGATCGCCATGTTATTGACCAGATGCAGCAACGCAATTGTTACAATAAATGCCAGATAGAACCAGTTGGCCACATAGATATGCGGCTCTTTACGTCTGTAAATCGTGCCTAGGAATACCACTAGATAAGCAACCCAGACAATAGTTAGCCAGATGTCGACATACCATTCAGGCTCCGCATATTCCTTGGATTGTGTAGCCCCCATAAGGTAACCAGATGCGGCCAACACAATGAATAACTGATAGCCCCAGAAAACAAATTTCGCCAAATTTCCACCAAACAGACGCGCAGCAGTTGTCCGCTGGACCACATAGAACGACGTTGAAATCAATGCGTTACCACCAAATGCGAAAATCACCGCCGAGGTGTGTACAGGGCGCAAACGCCCGAACGTGATGTAAGAAACGCCGAAATTCAGATCAGGGAATGCCAACTCGAACGCGATCCACGCGCCAACTGAAAACCCGGCCAAACCCCAAAAGACCGTGGCAATAACGCCCCAACGGATCACATCATCCATATAACCCGTTGGCTTAGGCTTGGGCTTGTCGCCAATCGCGGCAATTGTCTTGATTAACATATATCCCGCCACCGCAGCGACGATAATGGCGTGAACCTGAAACGCCAGATCACGCCCAAAATTTGCGGCCATCGCAGCGCCGAGCACCAACAGCGCGAATACGATTACCTTAATACCATTCCACATGGATCCCTCTTTCATTGTGCAGATCACAGTTACACTGCGTCTGTCTTGTCATTGCTGTGTGTTTTGCACTTTATCTGGTCATGCTACTTTGACCTAGATCAAATCTGCCTAACCGAATCGCGGCAAAATCCTGCTAAATTCAAAATCATTATACAATTGTCCACCGAAAGGCGACAATCACCGCGACAATCTCGGATCTTCGTTCGCTACGCGCCAATACTCAGGAAATAAACCCGCCATCAGAATCATCGCCAGCTTCATCCAGAAGTGCGACATAATCCGGTACGCGAATGTGGCGCGCATCTTCCAGCACAATAACGCCAGACTTTTTCAAGGCTGAAATCTGGCGACTGACGGTTTCAATCGTCAAGCCCAGGTAATCCGACATTGCCTCACGCGTTAGTGGCAGCACAAACCGCAGGCCGTCACCAATTGTCGTGCCGTTCAGAGCGGCCTCCCTGCGGGCAATAATAACCAACAAACTGGCGATCTTTTCCCGTGCGGTTTTACGGCCCAACAGCAGCATCCACTCGCGCGCGGCGTCGAGTTCGTCAAGCGTCATGTCCAGAAGGCGGCGCTCCAGCGCGGGGGTGTTTGAAACCAGCTTTTCGAACTGCGGCTTGATAAACTGACAAATCATCACTTCGTTCGCGGCCACAACATCGTAGGGCGCTGTTCGCCGACCGGGTCGCCCGACGAAATCGGACGGCAAAAGCAATCCCACCATCTGGCGACGCCCATCGGGCAAGGTTCGCGACAAAGTCGCCACGCCGGAAACAACCGAACCCAACACTTCGATTTCTTCACCGGCCCAGACAATCGTCTCACCGGCCTGATAAGTGCGGTAGGATTTCATCGCATCCAGCTTCGCCAGTTCAGGCGGTTCGCAATATGCGCACACAGCTTTGTGACGGATTGGACAATCTGCACAGCGGGTGTGGTTTTGGGCGATCAAGGGGGCGTGCTTCATAATAAGCGTACTACTCCGATAGGTTGAGTTCTTTTTACCCGTTTGATTGATCTCGATCAAGGTCAGAACGACAGGGCTGCGGCTATGTGGCCTAATGGAAAAAATCAATCGCCTTACCGAAGCGGGCCTGTTTTCAAGAAATGTGCCACGCTACACCAGCTATCCAACCGCCCCTCAATTCCATGACGGGGTTGCCTCCGATGCGTTCGACGGCTGGGTAAAAGCCCTGCCAAAAGGTTCAAAACTGTCGATTTACGTCCATATTCCGTTTTGCGAGCGCCTATGCTGGTTCTGCGCCTGCCGCACCCAAGGCGTGAAATCCATGTCCCCTGTGGAGGCATACCTGGACATTCTGAAAGTTGAAATCGCCAAACTGGCACAGACAATTCCGAAAGGCGTGACAATTGCGCGCCTGCACTGGGGCGGCGGATCGCCGACAATTCTGCACCCAAACCATATCGATTCGGTGATGGAGTGGTTGCGCGAGTTGGCCCCGTTTGACCACGACTGGGAATTCTCTGTCGAAATTGACCCCGCCGCCGTTAACGACGAAAAGCTCAACGCCTTGGCCCGCAACGGCATGAATCGCGCCAGTATCGGCGTGCAGGATTTTAACGAAAAAGTCCAAAAGGCGATTGGCCGAGAACAAAGCTTCGAGATCACGCGCGATATCGTGGATGGCTTGCGCGCGCGGGGGATCAACTCGATCAACCTCGATATCGTCTATGGCCTACCCTATCAAGACGCGGACGCGCTTGGCAAAACGGTTGCGCAAGTGATCGAACTGAACCCCGACCGCGTTGCTCTGTTCGGCTACGCCCATGTGCCGTGGATGGCCAAACGCCAGAAAATGATCCCCGAGGATTCGCTGCCCGGCCCGATGGATCGCTTCAACATGTTCAATCAAGCTTACGCCGCCCTTAAGACCGCCGGATACGTCCCCATTGGGATCGACCACTTCGCGAAACCCGACGACACGTTAGCCATCGCGGCGTCCCAAGGCAGGTTGCGCCGCAACTTCCAAGGTTACACCGATGATTTGTGTACCGCACTGATCGGGCTTGGGGCTTCGTCGATTTCGCGATTTCCGCAAGGTTACGTGCAGAACCGTGCGACAACCAACGCCTATGCCAAAGAAATAACCGCAGGCGATTGGGCCGCGACTCGCGGTGTAGCAATGTCGAGCGACGACCAATTGCGATCCCGCGCGATTGAAACATTAATGTGTGGCTTCACCGTCAGCCTCCCCGCCCTCAGGTCCGAATTTGGCGACGTGGCCGAAACCCTGCGCCTCGATTTGCAGAAAATCGCTTCCAAGTTTCCACATTTCACTGAATTCGATGGCGAAGTTCTTACCATCCCCGAAGAAGGCTTCCACCTGACCCGCATCATCGCCTGCGATCTGGACGCCTACCACACAACTGCGGCAAAACATTCCCAAGCCATATGAGGCGCACTCCCGCCCTTCGGTTGTGCCACGCCTCGCTACGCTCGGCGGTTGCATTTTTGGTGGCCAAGGGTGCGAACGGTCGAACTTGGTTAACTATTGGCGTGTATAAACGGCCCTACTGAGCGAGGCGGGCTTTCCACGCGTGGGTTTATCGCGCTAATGAACTGTCAATACTCGTCGCGACTTTCGTGGCACTTACCGAACCGCCCATTCGTTGCGCCGCCTGACAAGTGGCATTTGGCTGCAACATCTCAGGGCATGGGCAATTAGCGCGGTAAATCCGACCTCATCGGTATTAGGCGGTATCTGACCCGGAACGTCGAAATCAGGGCCTTTCTGGCCTCCCCGAGCAGTTCTGGCTAAAATGGTGCGGGTTTCCCCGAACGCCTCTTTATTTGTGGCTGGAACCTTCAATCCTCGTCACTATTTTGATAATCGCTCGAAATATGCTGTAATAACCCGTATTTTTAATAGTGTCGGGGGCATGACGTGACCCGTGACAAAGCCCTTAAGTCCTTGAAAGTCGGTGCGTGGGTCGCAACTATCCACGGTGCGCTTATCGCCGTTAATGTGTTGGTGAATTGGTCCGAACGACCCTCCGGTCAATTCGCCCTTATTGACGCGATAATTTTCTTGTTGTGCGGTTTCGGTATGTTCAAAAAATCCCGGTTTGCCGCAGTAATCATGATTTTACTGGCTGGGACAAAATTAGTAATTTCGATATCAGAATCGAACAACTATTTTAACCAATTGCTATCAATCGTATTTATAATTCTCTATTTTCAGGCCATACGCGGGGCCTATACACTTAACGCTATCCGGAAATCCGAAAATTCGACCTATAAAGGAACGCGTCGCTGGATTGTTGTTGTCGGTTCGATATTTGGAGTTGTTGCCGCAAGCGCCGTTGTCCTAGAAATTCTTGCCGAATCCCGAATATACCTTCGGGTGTAGTCGAAGACGGAAATAAGCTAGACCCTGAAATTCGTGCTGCTTTCGTGGAGTACGGGATTATCCGTGCAAATGTGCAGGTAGAGCAATACTACCTTCTCGGTTTTTTTTCTAAATTGGCCGAGGGCGCTTTGCTTACGGATCGGGCGGTAGTTTATTACTACCGACTTTACGAAAATGCGTTTGAAGTCGTATATTTTCCTTTTGAACAAATTATTCATATTGATAAAGTAGAAGTGGGCTCTACGCTCTCCGACAGTATCTATTTGTTCGAAAGCATCAACTTTGGAACAATTTTTATTCCGCTGTCCGATGATAACGAAGTAGGCGCACGCTTCATGGAAACCGTTGGGGATCGAATGAACGCACAATATCGGGGCCANCCGAATATGGCTAACCCCGAACTGTNANNTNTTAATGNCCNAATNGAAATTGACNNTATCNAANCGGANGGACTNNNCCGNATNAACNAGATNTCCNACNNAAGAAATTATTCCCCGTANGGGGTCCAGATGTTCTTGACNTCGGTTGCNTGGCGCAAGAATTCACGGCCCTCGCCTTGCTTGTTGTCATACCAGTCGCGCGCCAAACCGCCCGAAGTCCACGTCCGTTTCAGGTTCTGGGCGGAGGCCGCTTCGACAAGTTTCGCGCCCGCAGTACTACCGAAATGCCAAACGGAATCGATTTCGTAATGATCCGCCAAGGTCTTGGCCAATTCATCCTGAGGCCCTGTAACGATATTCACCACGCCACTCGGCACATCGGACGTATCCAGCACCTGATAAAAATCCGTTGCACTTAACGGATGGCTTTCAGATGGCACAACAACGCACCGATTGCCCATCGCCATGGCTGGCCCGATCAGGGATATCAACCCCAATAACGGCGCCTCGTCAGGGCATATAATTCCCATTAGCCCCACGGGTTCATGCATCGCCATCGCCACACCGCGCATCGGCACAGAATGCACCGCACCGTCAAATTTATCCGCCCACGCCGCGTAAGAGAACAGCCGCGCGACCGAGGCCTCGACCTCGGCAATTGCTTTCCCTTTGTTCGCGCCCGTCATCGAACTGATCCGGTCCGCAAACTCGCCAGCCCGCGCCGACAAGTTTTCAGCCATGAAATACATCACCTGCGCCCGATTATGCCCCGAGGCTCCAGCCCAGCCAACGGCACCCGCCGCCGCTTCAACCGCGTTGCGAATGTCTTTGCGGCTACCCGCGCCAACATGGCCAATCAGCGCGCCTTTCGCCGATAGAACCGGCGTTGCATAGCCACTGTCGGGACGCGCCTGCTTGCCACCGACATACATCTTCGGAGTGCGGTCAATCGTTTCCATCGCCACTTCGCCCGACGCTACAGGATGCTTGTTAACAAAAGGTTTCAAACCTTTCAGGAAACTTGGTTTGACGTATTCATACAGCCCCTCGCGGCCACCCTCGCGGCCAAAACCGCTCTCGCGATAACCGCCAAAACCTGCGGCAGCGTCGAACTGGTTGGTGCAATTGATCCAGATAACGCCAGCCTTAACTTTGGGTGCGATTTCGTACGCTAGATTGATATTCTCGGTCCATATACTCGCCGCCAACCCGTATTTTGTGTTGTTTGCCAAAGCGATAGCCTCGGCTGGCGTGCGGAAGGTGGTAGAGACCAGAACCGGCCCGAAAATCTCTTCCTGCATCACGGTTGCGGCAGTATCCACGTTCGCCAACAATGTCGGGCGGAAATAACAACCACCATTTGGCATTGCGATTTCCGGCTGGATCAAGGTCGCACCCTCGGCCAAACCTTTAGCGACCATCGCGGCCACGGTATCCAACTGAACAGGGTCTACCATCGCCCCAACGTCGATACATTTATCGAGTGGGTTACCAATGCGCAATTTCGCCATTCGCGCTGTCAATTTCGCGATAAACTGATCGGCAATACTTTCCTGCATCAACAGGCGCGAACCCGCACAACAGACCTGCCCCTGATTGAACCAAATCGCATCGACCACGCCTTCAACGGCGCTATCCAGATCGGCGTCATCAAAGACGATAATCGGGGATTTTCCACCAAGCTCCAAAGTCATGGGTACGAGATTTTCCGCCGCAGCTCTCATAACATGCTTTGCGACTG
>JAESQH010000173.1 GCA_016765235.1 Paracoccaceae bacterium | reverse complement strand
GAACTGATCCTCGATTGAGGTCCAGCGGGCGTGGCGTGAAGGGTTTACTTGGTCGTCCAGAACAACGGGCGCGTTTGGCAGATAGTCGAATAATGTGTCGAGGTGATCGTGGAAAAACGGCAGCCAGTGCTCTAAGCCTTGATGTTTGCGCCCCGCACTTACGGCCTCGTACAACGGGTCATCATTGCCTGCCGCGCCAAACGTGTGGCGGTATTTGGAACGGAAACGCTGGATGGATTCCTCATCCAGAATCACTTCGGAAACTGGGGCCAGTTCAATCCGGTTGATTTTCTCGATTGTGCGCTGGGTCGCAGCCTCGAAACGGCGCGCGCCATCGAGGACATCACCGAATAGGTCGAGCCGAATTGGGCCGCTGGCACCGGGGGGATATATGTCTATCAAGCCACCGCGAATGGCGTAATCGCCGGGTTCCGTGACGGTCGGGGCTTGGTTGAAACCCATGCGCACTAGGTACGACCGTAGGTTTTCGACGTTGATCTGTTGGCCGACGGTCGCCGTGAAGCTGGAACTGGCAACCACCGAACGAGGTGCGATTTTCTGGGTGGCGGCGTTGAGGGTGGTTAGAATTACGCAAGCGCGCTCGAACCCGTCAGCAAGGATGGCGAGTGTTCCCATGCGGCGTGCGGAAACTTCTGCATTCGGGGAAATACGATCGTATGGAAGGCAATCCCAGGCGGGGAAGACCAGAACGGGCAGATCAGGAGCGAAGAATTTTAATGCCTGCTGCATGGCTGCAAGGCGTGTGTCATCGCGCAAAACGTGGATAACCGGTCCGTCGGTGCGCGCAACGAGATCCGCCTGTAGTTTGGCGTCATACCCTTCAGGGGCACCGCCCGTCAGAGTTTTGACAGTTGCTATGGGATCGGTCAATTTCATGTTGTGCAGGCGGTCCAACTATCCGAGTTAACAAACATATGATTAGGACGTCGGCAGGTCTTTGCGCAACGTGCGTTCAGCTTTTTGTAGTTCGGTGGTTTTGGAGCCTCTACCAGTGCCAACTTCCGCATCCTTTCCAGTTCTGAATTCACTATCAGATGCTTGACGCGCCCACATCGATGCGTAGCGCCCTTTCAAAGCAAGAAGTTCATCGTGTGTGCCTTCTTCCGTTACATGGCCTTTTTCGAGGACGATGATACGGTCGGCATGCACAACGGTCGAGAGGCGGTGCGCGATGGTGATAACGCTGCGCCCCTCCCCCATGCTTTTGAGGGAGTCCAGGATGCCCTGCTCGGTTTCGGAATCAAGTGCGGAGGTCGCCTCGTCAAGTAGTAGGATGGGTGGGTTCTTCAAAAGGGTACGCGCGATGCCAACACGCTGTTTTTCGCCGCCCGACAGTTTCAAGCCACGTTCGCCAACGATGGCGTCGTAGCCGTCCGGCAATGATATAATGAAGTCGTGAATTTGGGCGGCCTTGGCGACCTCGATGACTTCGTCGTGGGTTGCACCCGGTCGGCCATAGGCGATGTTATACCCGACCGTGTCATTGAAAAGCACCGTGTCTTGCGGGATCACACCGATTTGTTCACGCAGGCTTTTTTGGGTAATGTCGCGCAGATCTTGCCCGTCTATTTTCAGGCTGCCACCGTTTACATCGTAGAATCGGAACAGCAGTCGACCAATGGTGGATTTGCCGGAACCCGAGGGGCCAACGACGGCCACGGTTTTCCCTGCGGGAACTGTCAGGTTCAGTTTGTGCAGAATGGAGCGGTTCGATTCATACGAAAAATCGACGTTCTCGAACGTGATTTCGCCGCCAGTACAAACTAAATCGGGTGCATCAGGCTTGTCTACTATTTCTGCCGGTTGACCGAGCAAGTCAAACATCTCCCCCATATCCACAAGCGCTTGGCGGATTTCTCGATAGACGGTGCCAAGGAAATTCAGCGGCAGCGTAATCTGGATCATATAGGCGTTAACCATGACGAAATCACCAACGGTTAAAGTGCCGTCTTGCACACCCATTGCCGCTAGAACCATAACCGCAACCAAGCCGCCGGTAATCAGGACTGATTGTCCAAAATTCAAAAATCCGAGTGTGTAATTGGTGTGTATCGCCAGCCTTTCGTATTCGCGCATGGAATCGTCATAGCGGCTGGCCTCGCGGGCCTCGGCACTGAAATATTTGACGGTTTCATAGTTTAGCAGACTGTCGATGGCTTTTTGATTGGCGTCGGTTTCTTGCTTGTTCATCTCTTTGCGAATTTGCACGCGCCATTCCGTGACGCGGAAGGTGAACCAGACGTAGAGCGTGATGGTAACAACAACGACAACCAGATAGCGCACATCGAAAATGACGTAGAAGATTATTCCCACCATGGCGAGTTCCAGGATCAGCGGCCCAACGGAGAACAGCATGAAGCGCAGCAGGAATTCGACACCTTTGACGCCACGTTCAATGATACGTGACAGGCCACCGGTTTTCCGCGTGATGTGGTATCGAAGCGACAGGGCGTGAATGTGTTCGAACGTCTCCAACGCAAGTCGGCGCAGCGCGCGTTGGCCTACTTTTGCAAATATAACATCGCGAAGCTGGTTAAATCCGACGCCTAGAAGGCGCATAGAACCATATGCGATAACCAGTGCAATTGTTCCTGTAACCATCATTACAACGGGTAGTGTTATGGTTTCCGGCGACATGGAATCGATTGCAGCTTTGAAGAAAAATGGTGTGGAAACCGATATTACTTTGGCAAAAATCAGCGCGATCATTGCCAGAACGACGCGGATTTTGATGTCAGTGCGATCGGCAGGCCAAAGATAGGGTGTCACACTTTTAATGGTGCGCCAGCCGCTCATGCGCTCGGATTCGGTATTTTTGTTCATGTATCTGATCCCTCTAGAAGGAGACAGATAAGGATTGTTTGACTAAAGAACCAGACCTGAATGAAATTATTCTTGCGCGTCGGGGATTGCAAACACCTGTCCGGGATAAATTAAATCGGGGTTTCGTATCTGATCTTTGTTGGCCGAAAAAATCTGGTGATACCGCATTCCATCGCCATAACGACCCGTTGCAATGACCCAGAGCGAGTTTCCGGGTTGAACTGTATAGGTGGTATCGTTAGTCGCCTTCGCCTCGCGGACATCTTCTGGATATTCGCGCTGGAACGGAGATTCAACACGGCTGGTTACGTTTCCGTCGTCGTCGATTTCATCGACGCGAAGAACGTAGCGCCCGGCGTCCAGACCATGCAGTGCTTGTTTCCAACTGCCGGATTCAGACACCATGGTGTCCATTAAAGGTGCGTCATCGACATAAATAATAATGGTACGGCCAGGATTTCCGCGCCCTGCCAGAACGACTTCGTCATTTTCGTCGTAGCTGATGCTGTCAAGACTGACCTGCCCAAGCGCGAGTTGTGCGCCACCTTGAAGGATCACGATTTCATCGGCAGTAACACGAACGATCGGCGGAGCGGATTCTTCGGATACAGCCTCTGCCGCATTGGATCTCAAGATTGGCAGGATAAGGATCGTTTCATCGGAGAACACCAATTTACCGTCGATCTCCGATTCCAGTTCCAGTGTCTGGCCNTCTTCGTTTTCCGGGACCTGAATGATTGCTACGAATTCACCGGTGGAACCGGCAATGGCTTCGCCGATGTCTTCACCGTNTGATAGGATGACAACTTTCGAAAAAGGCTCCGCNGTNCCAGCGATGACGGCCGATCCTGTTGNATCAACGCGAACTATATCGAAGCTCGGCTTNATGGCTTCAGTTGTTTCGTCGTCGTTTGTCACAGTGATNGTACTNGCAAGTGCCTCGATCNCGGCTGCGGCTTCGGTNGTTTGCGAATCCGTTTCAACAGGTTGTTCTTCGGTGATTGCTTCAGCGGCATCTTCAACCACCTCTGGTTCGGCTGTCTGGGCTGTTTCGATCGGGGTCTCCGGGGTTGGGTCCGCCACCACTGCGATTGTAGCGGGTTCATCTTCGGAGGCGGTTTCTTCAACAACCGAAGCTTCTTCAACAAGGTCCTCTTCAACCACTTCTACGGGATCGGGCTCGCTCGGTGGGGCTTCTGGTTCTTGACCATCTACGAGGACCTCTTCGCCTTTGGGGTGTTCCTCTTCCTCTACCAGTTCAGCGGCAGGTTGGTCTTGCGCCGGCGTAACCTTATCGGCGGCACCTGATGTGGTGGCTCTTGGTTCGTCTTCCACAACTTCCCCAGCGAGGTTTTCGGATATTTCCGCTATCGTTACGACAGGAGTTTCGTCTTGTTGACTGTAATATATAAGCCCCGCGGCCAGACCACCGGTTACGATAACAATTATCCAGCGGTACTTACTAATAAAGCCGTTCATCAATCAATTCCCGTTCGCTATGGCGTTCACATTAGGCCCGTCAGCATTAGTGATTGCCTCTTGCGTGCAGGGTGCGGTATTTTGGAAGTATAAACAAGAGGAACAACGATTTATGACCCAAATACCCCCCTATTCCGTCTGTGTATTCTGTGGCTCGCGCTTCGGGCGCTTTAGTACCTATAAAGATTCGGCAACCGAACTTGGCGAGGCATTGGCAAAAAATGATATGCGACTGGTTTACGGGGCTGGCGATGAAGGTCTGATGGGTGCGGTTGCGAACGCCACACAACGCGCAAACGGCGAGACTTTCGGCGTTATTCCAGTGCATCTGTTGAACCAAGAGGTGGGCAAACGTGATCTAAATAGTTTCATAATTACAGAAACCATGCACGAGCGTAAAAAGGTTATGTTTATGAACGCCGATGCGATTGTTACCCTGCCAGGCGGGGCTGGATCTTTGGACGAGTTATTCGAGGCATTAACGTGGCGGCAGTTGGGATTGCACAATAAACCGGTGTACCTGCTGAACGTCAACGGGTTCTGGGACCCGTTACTGGCACTGCTGGATCACGTTATAGACGAAGGTTTCGCCGACCCGTCATTTAAGAAATCCCTTCAGGTTGTTTCGGACGTGCCAGAATTAATGCGACGCTTACGTGCGGAACGTTCCTGACGCAGACTATCGATCGAGTAAATGGCCAAACCAGTCCAGATCAGCGGAAAGGCGACGGCGTGCCATTTGGTGAAACTTTCGGTAAATATGAAAGTT
>JAESQH010000172.1 GCA_016765235.1 Paracoccaceae bacterium | reverse complement strand
TGAATTTTGATCGTCGCGGGGATGAGCTGACCGCGAATTTGCCGTTTTCCGAAAGTCTTATCGGCAACCCGTTCCTGCCCGCCATTCACGGCGGTGCAACCGGCGCGTTTCTGGAAATTGCCGCGGTGATGGAATTGATGTGGTCTATCGTCTGGAAGCAGATGGAAAACGGCGGGCCAGCTGCCGAAGCGATCGAGCGCGGGGAATTTCCCGCCATGCCCAAGACGATCGATTTCACGGTGGACTATCTGCGCACCGGTCTGCCGCGGGATGCTTATGCGCGCGCAAAGGTGAACCGGTCTGGCCGCCGATACGCCTCCGTGCATGTAGAGGCTTGGCAAGACAACAAAACCAGAATTTTCGCGCAAGCAACAGGGCATTTCCTGATGCCCGAGTTGACGACTGAATGACGCCTGCCGACATAACGCACCGCCGCGTTCTGAACGTGGCCATTCCGATAGTGATTTCCAATGCGACCTACCCGATCTTGGGGTTGGTCGATACCGGCGTTGTCGGGCAACTCGGGGACGCCGTGCCAATCGGGGCGGTGGGCATTGGGGCGATCATCCTGTCGGCCATATACTGGATATTCGGGTTCTTGCGGATGGGGACTTCCGGCCTTGTCGCTCAAGCACGCGGGGCGCGGGATGTGGCGGAGACGAAAGCGATATTTATTCGCGGTATGATCATCGGGATTACCGCTGGCGTTTTGGTGTTCGCACTACAAATTCCGCTGTTTTTAGGCGCTTTCCAAATCGCCCCCGCCAGTGCAGAAGTCGAGGTTCTGGCGCAAAGCTATATGGAAATCCGCATATGGGGCGCACCTGCTGCTATATCTTTGTATGCCATAACCGGTTGGTTGATCGCGATGGAGCGCACCCGCGCCGTTTTGTTGTTACAGTTGTGGATCAACGGCGCAAACGTGGCGCTGGACCTGTGGTTCGTGCTGGGCTTGGACATGGGCGTGGAGGGGGTGGCGGTGGCCACTTTAATCGCAGAATGGACGGGCGTGGCGCTTGGACTTTGGCTATGTCGGGGTAATTTTAAAGGGGGCGAATGGCGCAACTGGTCGCGGATATTTGATCGCGCCAAAATCCGTCGCATGGCGAGTGTTAGTGGCGATATCATGATCCGCTCGGTGCTACTGCAAGCCAGTTTTATGACGTTCATGTTTATCGGCGCGAAAATGGGGAACGTCACGCTGGCGGCCAATCAGATTTTGCTGCAATTCGTGTCTATCACGGCCTATGCGCTGGATGGATTCGCCTTTGCGGCGGAGGCACTGGTTGGCGCAGCCCTCGGGGCCAAAAACCGCGCAGCCTTGCGCCGTGCGGGCATACTTTCCAGCCTATGGGGGTTGGCTGGCGGGGTGTTTTTGATGGTTGTATTCCTGCTGTTCGGCCCCGCGATAATCGACATAATGACCACCGCGCCGGACGTTCGGGCGGAGGCGAAATCTTATTTGTGGTGGATGGTGATTTTCCCGATCATCGGCCTGCCAAGCTGGATGTTTGACGGCATTTTCATCGGCGCCACCCGCACCCGCGATATGCGTGTCGCAATGTTGCAATCCACCGCCGTTTACATCGTCATTTTGCTGGTGTTGGTACCAATGCTGGGCAACCACGGACTGTGGGCTTCGCTTACGATATTTGGCATTGTTCGGGCGCTAACATTGTGGCGGTATTATCCGGCGCTAGAGGCCGAAGCTGCACCTTAAAGAATGTTTAGAACCGATTTCGGCGGTCGCCCGAGCGCGGCTTTGCCGTTGTGAAAAACCACAGGACGCTCGATCAAGACCGGGTGCTTTGCCATGGCCGCGATAAGGTCTGCCTCGCTGGCATTCGCTAGTGCCAGATCCTTATAGGCGCTTTCGCCCTTGCGGATAAGTCCGCTCGCGGCGATCCCGAGCAGGGTAAGTGTTTTGTGAATTTCTTCCGTAGAAGGTGCGGCCCTCAGGTATTCCACGACCGCAGGCTGAAAGCCTGCCTCCTTCAGAATTTCAAGTGTCTCGCGGGATTTGGAGCAGCGAGGATTATGCCAGATTATCGGTTGCCTCATAGCCACTCCTCGCGCTTGGTGCCAACCGCTTCGGCGATGTTTTCAAACCCGTCGCGGGACAATAAATCATCCAGTCCGCGCGCAATATCACCCGCTAATCCGATGCCTTTGTAGACCATGGCGGTGTAAAGTTGAACGGCGGATGCGCCTGCCTGAATTTTGGCGTATGCCTGTTCGGCAGAGCCGACACCGCCAACGCCGATCAACGGTATCTTGCCGCTCAATAGCTTTGAGAGATGCGCCAGAATGCGGGTGGATTTATCAAATAACGGCTGACCAGAAAGGCCGCCGACTTGTGCCGCATGGGCGCTGAGCAATCCATCGCGGGCGAGCGTTGTGTTTGTGGCTATGATGCCGGATATACCGGTGGAAAGTGCGACGTCGGCGATGTCCTGCAAATCCGACGGCTCCAGATCAGGGGCGATTTTCAGGAATATTGCAACGGGATTTTCCACCGCAGCGTTCGCCGTCATAACCCCTTCCAACAACCCTTCAAGCGCGGCTTTGCCCTGCAAATCCCGTAGTTTTTCGGTGTTGGGGGAGGACACATTTACTGTCGCGAAATCTACATGCGGGCCGCAGGTGGTCAGAACCTTCGCGAAGTCCTCGGCCTTGTCGGAGCTGTCCTTATTGGCCCCGAGGTTTATCCCCAGAACACCGCTATCGGGCCTGCGAGCCAGCCGCCCTGCGATCACGTCCATGCCTTGATTGTTGAACCCGAAGCGGTTGATGGCTGCATCATCTGCGGTTAGCCGGAAAAGTCGAGGTTTCGCGTTTCCCGCTTGTGGTCGTGGTGTCGCCGCACCTACTTCGACAAATCCAAAACCGGATGCCAGCAAAGGCGCGATTGCCTCTGCGTTCTTGTCAAATCCGGCGGCGAGGCCGATGGGGTTTGGCAGGGACATTCCGGCCAGCGTTGTGGTCAGTCGCGGCGAGGTTACGGGGCCGGGTGTTGGAACCAAGCCCATGTTAAGTGCGTTGATGGACAGCCCGTGTGCGAATTCTGGGTCCAGAAGATGCATCAAGGGCAGGCCGATTTTCTGCAACATGGCTTTCACAGCACGCCGTCCGGAAAGACATGTTTGTCGCCGTTAAGCGGCAAGGGTTTGACCCATGCAACATCTTCCATCCGCAAAACACGATAAAGATGCGGGAACAACGCCCCGCCGCGCGAGGGTTCCCATTTCAAAGCATCGCCTAGCGTTTCAGGATCGAGCGCTAGAATCCGCAAGCCTTCTACTTTGTTAAAATACTTGAATACAGTCTCGGCCACCNGCGGACCCGTTGAGATATGCACATAGCCATCGGCCAGATCGATAGGAGCCCCGAGCGTTTCGCCCGCAGCCTCAAATGCAGCCCATTCGGCCGCAAGGAATATCTTGTAAATCATCATGGGGTTTGAATGGGGCAAGGGGCCTTAAACGTCAACCCGTCTGCAGTAATCCTTCGGCCTTGGCCCATACCATTGTGGCGTCGAGGGCCGCTTCCATCGGGGCGAACATCTCGTCCAACTCGTCTGCTGTGATGATCATTGGCGGGCACATGACGATGCTGTCCACCACAGCCCGCACTATCACACCGCGATCCACCAGTTCCGCGGCCATGCGTGCGCCGACTTTACCGATTGTCGCGAAACCACCAGCGGTTTTGTCTGGTGACATTTCCAGCGCACCCATCAAGCCAAGGCAACGGTATTCGCCGACAAGTTGGTGTTCGGCCAGCCTTGCCAAATGCGCTTCGAAATGTGGGGCGAGGGATTTTACGTGACCAACAATGTTGCGGCGNTGGTAAATCTCCAANGCTTTTGCACCNACNGCNCAGCCCATNGGGTGGCCGCCGTAAGTGAAGCCGTGGCCAAATGTGCCAAGCTTGCCGGAATGGGTTTCGATTACGTTCGCCATGTCTTGGTTGATCGCCACCGCCGAAAGTGGGGCGTAGCCTGCGGTTAGTTGTTTGGCCATCGATATGGATGTCGGCTTCATGCCCAACGTCTGGCCGCCAAACCATTCACCCGTGCGGCCAAAGCCGCAGATCACTTCGTCGGCGATTAACAGGATGTCGTACTTCTCTAATACCGGGCCGATCGCCTCGAAGTAGCCCTGCGGCGGGACGAGCACGCCGCCAGCGCCCATGACGGGTTCGGCGATGAAGGCGGCTACGGTTTCCGGCCCCTCCATTATGATCTGTGCCTCTAACGCGGCGGCGAGGCGGTCTGAATAGGCCAGCTCGCTTTCGCCAGCCTCGGCTTCTTTCCAGTGATGCGGGGTTGCTGTGTGCAAAATCCGGTCCACGGGCAGGTCAAAATCCATGTGATTGTACGGCAGACCCGTCATGGAGGCGGATACAATCGTCACCCCGTGA
>JAESQH010000034.1 GCA_016765235.1 Paracoccaceae bacterium | reverse complement strand
GTGTGGCTTGCGGAATGCTGGAAGAAAAGATGGGCATCCACGGTAATTCCACTTGCGTGATGAATTTTGACGGTGCCGAGGGCTATCTCGTTGGCGAAAAACACAAAGGCCTGCGCGCCATGTTCACCATGATGAACGCCGCCCGTCTGGGCGTTGGGTTGCAAGGGCTGGGTCAAGCCTCGGTCGCCTATCAAAACGCGGTGACTTATACGCGCGATCGCCTTCAGGGCCGCGCCGTGACAGGGGCGCAAAACCCTGACGGCCTTGCTGACCCGCTGATCGTACACCCCGATGTGCGCCGATCCTTGATGGATCAAAAATCCTTCGTGGAAGGTGCCCGCGCCTTTATTTTATGGAGCGCGACCCTGCTGGACGCAGGCGAAGCGGGCGATGCAGACGCCGAAGGGCTGCTTTCCCTGATGACCCCTGTGGTTAAAGGTTTCTTAACTGACAAAGGGTTCGATATGACCGTACAAGCCCAACAGCTTTACGGCGGCCACGGCTATATCGAGGAAACCGGTGCCTCCCAATTCGTGCGCGATGCCCGCATCGCAATGATATACGAGGGCGCGAACGGCGTACAGGCCCTCGATCTGGTTGGCCGCAAACTGGCAAGCGACGGCGGCAAACACGTCATGGCATTCTTTGACATCGTGAAAACCTTCATCAAGGAAAATGACGGTGACGAGGCCTTGAAATCTGGCTTCCTCACCCCCCTCAAAGCCGCCTCAAAAGACATGCAGGCCGCCGCGATGTACTTCATGGCAGAGGCCCCGAAAGACCCGAACGCCGCACTGGCAGGGTCATCCGATTTCATGCACCTGTTCGGCCACGTTGTATTGAGCTTGATGTGGGCGCGCATGGCCAAAGCCGCCCAAGACGCGCTGAACGCAGGCGCGAGTGACGTAGCGTTCTATGAAACCAAACTTGCCACAGGCCGCTACTATATGGCTAGATCACTACCGGAAACCGCCCTACGGCTGGCCCGGATCACCACCGGTGCGGAGCCGGTCATGGGTATAGCAGCCGAGGCATTCTAATGGCAAAACGTCTTCCCCTTCCGGTTCGCCGATCAATGAACCTGACCGAACCCGCATACGAGCGTCTGNGCGCCTTAAACGAGGAATACGGTCTGGGAAACAACTACCTGCTAACCGTTCTTCTGGAACGCCTTGACGACTACGCCGATGCTGACAAGCTGGCCGCGGTTTTCGATGAGTTTATCGCGGAATACGGTGCACCGGCCACTAGGGTAATGAAGAAATGACATTTAGTAACCTTAAATCCGAATGGATGACGGACGAGCACAAGATGCTCGAAGAAATGACCGCGCAGTTCATTGCGGAAAAATGGGCCCCCAAGTTTGCGAAATGGCGCGCGCAAGGCGAGATGGACAAAGACACGTGGCTTGAAGCTGGCGAGTTGGGGTTGCTATGCGCCTCCATCCCCGAAGAATACGGCGGCGCGGGCGGCGATTTTGGCCATGAGGCTGTGATCTACATGGAGGCAGGCCGCGCCANTCTGGCAAGCTGGGGCAACGGTATTCATTCCGGCATCGTGGCGCATTACATTCTGGAATACGGAACTGAAGACCAAAAACAACGCTGGCTGCCAAAAATGGCAACGGGCGAGTTGGTGGCCGCGTTGGCCATGACCGAACCCTCCGCCGGGTCCGACGTGCAAAACATCAAGACACGCGCGATTTTGGATGGCAACGTCTATAAAATGAGCGGTTCTAAAACCTTCATAACCAACGGGCAACACGCCGATTTGATCTTGGTGGCGTGCAAAACCGACCCATCCGAAAAGGCCAAAGGTGTGTCTTTGATTATGCTGGAAACGGCGGGCGCGGAGGGATTCACGCGTGGCCGCAACCTCGACAAAATCGGCTTGAAAGCCGCCGACACGTCCGAGCTGTTCTTCGACAATGTCGAAATCCCGCCCGAAAACCTGCTGGGCACGGAAGAAGGCCAAGGCTTCTACCAGATGATGAAACAGCTGCCACAAGAACGTCTGATCATCGGCTGCAGCGCTGTGGGCGCGATGGAAGGTGGAGTGGCTCTAACCATAGAATACTGCAAAACCCGCGAGGCCTTTGGTGGCCCCCTAACCCAATTCCAGAACACCCGTTTCAAACTGGCCGAGGCGAAGACCAATACCGTAGTCGCGCGGGCTTTCCTCGACAGCTGTATCACTGCTCATCTGCGCGGCGATCTGACCGTGGAAACCGCCGCCATGAACAAATATTGGTTAACAGATTTGCAGTGCCAAGTACTTGACGAATGCCTGCAACTACATGGCGGGTATGGTTTCATGACCGAATACCCTATCGCCGAAATGTGGACAGACGCCCGCGTGCAACGAATTTACGGCGGCACGAACGAGATCATGAAAGAACTCATCGCGCGAGATTTCAAATGAGGGCGTTTGCGCAAACACCTGAACGCCTCCGGCGGGAGTATTTGTGCAAACTAGAAGATAGTGCGCCCTTACTCCTAGGTTATCGAAGCAAGGGCGACTTCTACTTTGACGGCCATCGGCTCTCCAGCCTGTACCGCGGATTAATTCTAAGCCTGTTAAGGTTAACAAAAAGTATACAAATCGGCTTCTTCTTTGCAAAAATACTCAAATCAAAAACTATTCAAAAGGTGACCTCATGAAACTGTATTGCTTTGGTGAAAGTGGCAACGCCTATAAAGCCGCATTGTCGATGGAACTTGCCGGTGTGGAATGGGAACCGATCTTCGTCGATTTCTTCAAAGGCGGCACGCGCACCGATGATTACCGCGATGTGAACATCATGGCCGAAGTGCCGACGCTGGTTGACGGCGACATCACCCTATCCCAATCCGGTGCGATTCAGGATTATGTCGCGGAAAAAACCGGCAGGCTTGGCGGTAAAACATCCGATGAGCGTCGCGAGATTTTGCGTTGGGTTTTATGGGACAACCACAAGCTTTCCTCCCAAGCTGGTATGACCCGTTTTCTGATGAACTTCCTGCCGGAAGACAAACGCCCTGCCGAGGTGATCGCCTTCATGCAAGGCCGCCTGAAATCCGCCTACGCAACCCTGAACGCCGCCTTGGAGGGGCGCGACTGGCTGGTAGGCGGTGAAATCACCAACGCCGATATATCCTGTTGCGGGTATTTGTATTACCCCGAACCCTTCGGGTTTGAGCGCAAAGATTACCCTAACATTGACGCTTGGCTGGATCGCATTGCCGACCAACCCGGTTGGAAACACCCTTATGACCTGATGCCCGGTTCCCCCGCGGACCGCGCCTGATATTGAAGGACAAGAGCATGACCGAAGCTTATATTTATGACGCAATTCGCAGCCCGCGTGGCAAGGGGCGCAAGGATGGATCTTTGCACGAGGTAACCTCCGTGCGCCTTTCTGCCAATGTTCTGAATGAATTGGCCGCACGTAATAATCTGGAAACCGCCGCATTGGAGGACGTGATCTGGGGTAATGTGACCCAAGTGATGGAGCAAGGCGGTTGCTTGGCCCGCTCCGCCGTTCTGCTGTCCGATTATGCAGAAAGCGTGCCGGGTCTGTCGATCAACCGTTTTTGTGCCTCCGCGATGGAGGCGACCAACATCGCCGCCAACCAAGTGCGCGGTGGTGCCGGCAGCGCCTATGTTTCTGGCGGGGTCGAGATGATGAGCCGTGTGGCCATGGGCGCTGACGGGGCCGCGATTGCCGTCGATCCGGAACTGGCAATGAAAACCTATTTCGTGCCGCAAGGTATTTCCGCCGATATTATTGCCACGGAATACGGGTTCAGCCGCGATGATGTGGATGCCTACGCCGTTGAATCCCAGAAACGCGCGAAAATGGCGTGGGATGAAGGACGTTTTGACAAATCCATCATGACCGTCAAAGACCAGAACGGCCTGACCATTCTGGATAAAGACGAACACATGCGCCCGCAAACGGACATGCAATCGCTGGGCGGTCTGCGCCCGGCCTTTAAGGAAATGGGCGAGGTTATGCCCGGATTTGATGCAGTCGCCATGCTGAAATATCCGCATCTGGAAAAGATCAACCATGTGCATCACGCCGGTAATTCCTCCGGCATCGTGGACGGCGCAGCGGCAATCCTCGTGGGTTCCAAAGAATTTGGCGAGGCGCACGGCCTTAAACCTCGCGCCCTTATCCGCGCCACGGCTAAAATCGGCACAGACCCGACAATCAACCTAACCGGCCCCGTTCCGGTAACCGAAAAAATCTTGCGCGAGGCCGGAATGAACATATCCGACATCGACCTGTTCGAGGTGAACGAGGCCTTCGCCGCCGTTGTTCTACGTTTCATGCAAGCCTTCAACGTCAGCCACGACGACATCAACGTCAACGGNGGTGCAATNGCNATGGGCCACCCGCTCGGCGCNACNGGTGCGATGATCATCGGCACGGCGCTGGACGAATTGGAGCGTTCCGGCAAGGGCACGGCGCTGGCCA
Organism: Paracoccaceae bacterium; assembly: GCA_016765235.1. GTDB lineage: Bacteria > Pseudomonadota > Alphaproteobacteria > Rhodobacterales > Rhodobacteraceae > NORP23. Next base: position 5,821 of record JAESQH010000034.1, on the reverse strand, counting down.
CATTATGTGTTGCATCCGGCATGGGTGCGGCAACTATTATTGAACGCGTGTGAGGGTATAATCATGACTAAAGATTTCAAATACGCAGTAGACGCAGACGGTGTAGCCACAATTACTTGGGATGTGCCGGATAAATCCATGAACGTAATGTCACGCGAAGGCTTCGGGCTTTTCGACAGCATGGTGGATGATGCATTGGCCGATGACGCCGTCAAAGGCATCATTATCACCTCCGCCAAGAAGGATTTCGCCGGCGGGATGGATTTGAACGTGCTGGGCACAATCCGCGCTGAAGCAGGTGATAATCCAGCCGAAGGCTTGTTCAATTTCACCATGGAAGGCCACCGCATCTTGCGCAAACTCGAACGCGCAGGGATGGATGCCAAAACCAACAAAGGCGGCAAGCCTGTTGCATGGGCCAGCCCCGGCACGGCGGCGGGTATCGGCACGGAAATCGGCCTCGCCTGTCATCGTCGTTTTGTCGCGGATAACCCGAAGGCCAAGATCGGCTTGCCCGAAATTCTCGTCGGGATTTTCCCCGGTGCGGGCGGTACAACCCGCCTGATCCGTATGCTTGGGTTGATGCAAGCCTCACCTCTATTGCTGGAAGGCAAAATGTTGCCACCCGCCAAATCCAAATCGGCTGGCGTGATAGACGAGGTCGTTCCGGCGGATGAATTGCTATCCCGCGCCAAGGAATGGGTTCTGAACGCGACGGACGCGGATATCGTCAAACCGTGGGATACCAAGGGGTACAAATTCCCCGGTGGTGCGCCCTATCATCCCGCTGGTTATATGATGTTCGTCGGGGCCTCCGCGATGGTGCATGGCAAGACCCAAGGAGTTTATCCGGCGGCCAAAGCGATGCTTTCCGCGATTTATGAAGGCGCGTTAGTACCGTTTGACACAGCGTTGAAGATCGAAGCGCGATGGTTCACAAAGGTTCTGATGAACCCGAGTTCCTCCGCCATGATCCGGTCACTATTCATCAATAAATCCGCCCTTGAAAAAGGCGCCGTGCGGCCTGACGTCGAAGACCAATCCGTCAATAAGGTTGGGATTTTAGGTGCAGGTATGATGGGTGCAGGNATNGCCTATGTGTCNGCNATGGCGGGTATNGANGTGGTACTTCTCGANCGNGNCCAAGCCGCCGCCGACAAAGGCAAAGCCCATGTGGAAGGCATTCTGGCTGGCGGGATCAAGCGTAAAANGACTACGCCAGATGCGGCGGCCAAGGTGCTGGGCCGTGTGCTGGCCTCGACCAAATACGAAGACCTGAAGGGCTGCGATTTAATCGTGGAGGCCGTGTTCGAGGATGTCGGTATCAAGGCCGAAGTCACCAAACAGGCCGAAGCGCATCTGGGCGAGGACGCGATTTTCGCCACCAACACCTCCACCCTGCCGATCACCGAACTGGCCAAGGCCAGCCGGAATGCGGAAAACTTCATCGGCATCCATTTCTTCAGCCCCGTTGATCGCATGGCTTTGGTCGAAATCATCAAAGGTAAGGAAACCGGCGATAAGGCGGTTGCCAAATCCCTCGATTTCGTACGCCAAATCCGCAAAACCCCAATCGTGGTAAACGACGCGCGGTTCTTCTATGCCAACCGCTGCATCATCCCTTATATTAACGAGGGCTTAACGATGGTGCGCGAGGGTGTCATACCGTCGGTTATCGAGGGGGCTGCCAAGCAGCTCGGCTTCCCGCTGGGACCGTTGCAATTGAACGACGAAACCTCGATTGATCTGGGCGTCAAAATCGCCAAGGCGACGAAGGCCGCCATGGGGGACGCTTATAACGACCGCGCCGACGAAGTCCTGTTTAAGCTGTTTGATGAAGGTCGTCTGGGTCGCAAATCCCTGTCGGGTTTTTATAACTACGATGAAAAAGGCAAGCGCGCCGGCCTGTGGGAAGGTCTTGCGGCCAACTGGCCACACGCGGACGATCAACCGGACTTCACGGACGTAAAACACCGCCTCGCCATGGTGCAAACTCTGGAAGCCGTGCGCGCGCTGGAAGAAGGCGTGCTGGAAGACATCCGCGAAGGCGACGTCGGCGCAATCCTCGGCTGGGGCTTCATGCCGTGGTCCGGCGGCCCGTTCAGCTGGCTGGATATCCTAGGTGCTGCCAAAGCAGTTGAGATTTGCGATTATCTGGCAGAAACCTCCGGTGATCGGTTCAAAGCCCCTGCCCTGTTGGTCGAGATGGCCGAAAAAGGCGAAAGCTTTTACGGGCGGTTCGGGGTGGAAGCCAAAGCGGCTTAACCTTCAAGCCATAAACAATCGAAAAGGGCGCAACTTACGGTGCGCCCTTTTCCTGAATTATGATTAACAGTTAGTCAATCCACTCGGTCCATGCGGATGCACGAGTAGGTAGACGAGGTGAACTGATCAGGTTTGATCCACCACCAAATGCATACTGGAGACCGACACCAAATTGAACTTCGTCAATATTATCACCTTCGTCTGTAGCGCTGAGGTAATCGTATCTGGCGAAATAGTTAGCATAGAGCGGTGTATCCTCCATGATCCTGGTCTTCCCACCAATTGTGACACCGAAGAAACGCCCGGGATCGCTGCTGTCAATGTAGTTTCGCGATGCACCGATTTCGAAATCGAAGTTGAGCATTGTGTTGCTGGTAATATCGTAATTCATACCGAAGCGGCCAATTATGCCGCCATTCCAGCCTTCACTACTATCTTGCCCGTCGGCCACTTTATCACCCGCACCAATTTGCGCATAAACTTCTACGTTGTCGGCAAGTCTCGTTTGAATTTCCAAACCATAGAACATGACGTCATACGCATCATCCATATCCAGATCCTGCGGCGTTTGCTGGCCATACCCAAGGAAAACACCTGCGCGTGTAACTTCAGACAAATCGTAAAGCGCGTGCAATGTCACCGTATATTCGCTTAAAGGGTCTTCACTATCCGTGAAATCTCCGTTGAGATCATCAGCACGGAAAAATGCGTCAATACCGAATGCAAAACCGCCGGCAATCCCATATTCTAGTGCGCCTTCAACTGTATAGAAACCTGAGTTGCTCTCATCAGGGCCATTGCCATCAGCTTCCTTAACCTCATTGTATCAGCCAGTTACGCCGATATATCCGGATACGCCTTGCGCTGCCGCTACCGACCCAAACGATGCTATGGTCGCCACCATAATCGCTGTTGTTGCTCTCATTTTATTACCTTCACAAAATTAATTACCACCCCTGGGTGCCTTGTTTACCGAAACATGAGAAATTGCTACGGTAAGGTGAACTATACGCAAATTTGTTGTAATTTTGACACTATGTTGAGGAGGTTCTGCTGCACTTGGCGGTCGAACTTTGGCCACTATGACACAATCCTACCCCACCTTTGAATTGGCCTGTGATTTGTAAGCGTATCATAAATCCCGGTCACACATTGTGTCAGACCTGTTTCAACCCTAGATTAACGATTGAACCCTGCGCCCCGCATCGGCATAGAGTTCAATGAAAGGCCCGTTAGAGGCCCCTTTTGGCAGGAGTAAACCATGTGTGGCATTATCGGCGTTTTAGGGAAATCAAACGTTTCCCCAACCATTATCGAAACTCTTCGTCGGCTTGAATACCGCGGCTATGACAGCGCCGGAATTGCAACGCTTGATGCGGGCGCAATCACCTGCCGTCGCGCGGTTGGTAAGCTGTCTGAACTAGAGGCTGTTCTTGGTGCACACCCTGTTAGCGGTGAATCCGGCATTGGCCACACCCGCTGGGCCACGCACGGTGCAGCGACGGTGGAAAACGCCCACCCGCATATCGCGGGGCCTGTGGCTGTTGTGCATAACGGCATTATCGAAAACTTCCGCGAACTGCGCGACGAACTGACCGCCAAAGGCGTGAATTTCGCCTCGGAGACCGACACCGAAGTTGTCGCGCAACTTTGCGCCCATCACATCAACGATGGCAAAAGCCCGCAAGCGGCAGTCGCTGCCACCCTTTCCCGCCTGACAGGGGCTTTTGCGCTCGCGTTTTTGTTTGAGGGCGAGGGCGACCTGCTGATCGCTGCGCGCCGTGGATCGCCACTGGCCATCGGGCATGGGGACGGCGAGATGTTCATTGGCTCCGACGCTATGGCCCTTGCACCTGTGACCAACCGGATCACCTACCTCGAGGAAGGCGATTGGGCGGTTTTGACCCGCGCTGGCGTTGATATTTTCGATGCGCTCGGCAATCCGGCGGATCGCGCGATCCGTGTGGTGAATGTCGATCAAATCATGGTCGATAAGGGCGAACATCGCCACTTCATGCTTAAGGAAATTCACGAGCAACCTTCCGTCACTGCTTTCGCCCTATCGCATTACCTGAATCCCGAACGCACCGCGATTAAATTGCCGGATACCGACATCGATTTCAGCCAGTTCGACCGCCTCGTTCTGGTGGCGTGTGGCACGGCGCATTACGCCTGTTCTGTCGCCAAATACTGGTTCGAACAGATCGCCCGCATTCCCGTTGAAATCGACGTCGCCAGCGAATTTCGTTACCGCGAACCGCCCATGAATGGCCGCGAATGCGTGATGTTCATCAGCCAATCAGGCGAGACCGCCGACACCCTCGCCGCGTTGCGATATGTGCAAGGCAAGGCCGCCAGCATCGTGGCAATCGTGAATGTCGCCGAAAGTTCGATCAGTCGCGAGGCCGATTTCAGCTTGCCGATCATGGCTGGCCCCGAAATCTCGGTCGCCTCAACCAAAGCTTTCACCTGCCAGTTAACCGTCCTTGCCAGCCTCGCCATATTGGCAGGTCGCCAGCATGGAACCATTGATCAAGCCGAAGAAAAACGCCTTATTGAAGTACTGATGCACGCCCCAAGCCTGATTGGCGATGCCATCAAAACCAGCGCCGACCTGAACCTTGCCAGCCGCGATTTAGCCAAGGCCCAAGACATCCTGTTCCTTGGCCGTGGCCCGTTGTTTCCGCTGGCTTTAGAAGGCGCACTGAAGCTGAAAGAGCTAAGCTATATCCACGCCGAAGGCTTCCCGAGCGGCGAGTTGAAGCACGGCCCCATCGCCTTGGTCGATGACACCGTGCCCGTAATTGTATTCGCGCCGAGCGGCGGGTTATTCGAAAAAACCGTCTCCAACATGGAAGAAGTCATGGCACGCGGCGGCAAGGTTTTACTGGTCACTGACGAGGAAGGCGCCGCCGCAGCATCCAACGGGGTTTGGCGCACCGTAATTCTGCCCAAGGTCGATCCGTTCATCGCCCCAATCGTCTATGCCGTGCCCGCACAATTGCTGGCATATCATACGGCTGTCGAAAAAGGCACCGATGTGGATCAACCGCGAAATCTGGCGAAATCGGTGACGGTGGAGTAGTTTGGTTCGGATGGTATTTTGATGATCCGAACTACGATTTGTTTTTTGAATTCAAAGTCGTAATTCGATCATCTTCCCTTTCGACCATCCAGCTTTCTGACTATCAAAAGTTCCTTATATCCAAGATAGAAACCCTGAGATCAGAAGGTTGGAACGACCCTCAGGTCAGTAGGTACTTCAACGAAAATGGGTACATGACAGTGAGAGGGAAGACGTTCAGATCGAACAATGTCTGGAGTGTTATTAAGAAATACCAAGACAGGTTGAATCGAATAAACAAGGTCTTCAAAGATGAGTACAGAGGCTTCAGACTGACCGTAGAAAGACGTTAAGGTTCAGATGTGTCCGTAGTCAGAGTATTTGGAACAGATTAGGCTTTAGAATAAGAGAGTATCTGCCTCATCAGTTGGGTTATATTAGGCGGCGACTTTGCGGTGTTGCAAGCGTCGCGTTTGCATAGTTTTCCGTTTG
>JAESQH010000171.1 GCA_016765235.1 Paracoccaceae bacterium | reverse complement strand
GTTCCGGGGCGTGGGCAGAATACGCGTTAACGGATGCAATCGCCAGCATTCCGCTTAGACCAGATATTTCTGACATCGATGGAGCCGCGCAAATCGTTAACCCGCTGACCGCAATGGCGATGGTGGATATTGCAGCGAAGGACGGCGACACCTTTGTAATTTCCGCCGCAACCAGCCAGCTTGGCAAGCTGATGATCAGCCTTGCCAAAGACATGAACCTGAAAGTCATCGCATTGGTCCGCCGCGCGGAGGCCGTCGCGCCGCTAAAAGCCCTTGGCGCGACCGAGGTTTTAGTGACAACCGCCCCCGACTTCGCAGATCAATTCGCAACCGTCAGCCGCGCCCTAAAACCGCGAGTGTTTCTGGATGCCGTATCCGACCAGATATGCGAAACGGTTTTCACCATGATGCCCAATAACGCCCGCTGGGTCAGCTATGGCAAACTCGGCGCGCAAGCCCCGCGCCTGACCCAAATGGGTCAACTGATTTTCATGGGCAAACGGATCGAGGGGTTCTGGCTAACCAACTGGATGCGAACGACCCCGCCCGCTGACATAGCCCGCGTGGTCGGCGAGGTCCAAGCTCGTTTCGCTGATGGTCGCTGGCACACAGACGTGGCGGCCACCCTAACCTTGGCCGAGGTGATCAAGGGGCTGGCCAACGCCACAAAAGTCACTGATGGTAAAGTTGTCATCAAACCTTAAGCGTGCCGATCGTTGACGGGGGTTAAATCCCCAGTAATGCCGGTAGCTGCGCCATGTCATCGAACAAAATCGCCTGCTCCGCTGCCAACACCTTACCATCGCCATCAGGGACATATCCATAGCACTTCATTTGCGCTCGTTTGGCCGCCAGAACACCCGTCAGGCTGTCTTCGATCACAACACATTCGCTTGGCAAAACACCGAAAGCTGCCGCGGCTGCGAGGAATAAGTCCGGTGCGGGTTTAGCTGTCTCCAATTCTTGCGCCGAGAACATCACATCTTTGAACCTTTCCAGCATGCCAGTGCGTCCCAAGGTGATTTCCATCTTCTGAATGCGACCGTTCGAGGCCACACAATAGGGAATACCCGCGTGTTCGATTGCATCAAGCGTACCCGTAATCCCCGCAATCGGTTCGGTGTGTTCGCCAAGCGGCTTGTAGACATTTGTATAAAAATCTTCGACCCAAGTTTCGGGCAATACTGCGCCCAACTTTTCAGCTTCGCTCTTAACATTCGGGATAGTCCCGCCAACAAACAGGCCCATGCATTGGGCAAGTGTCAAACTAAGGCCGTGCTTGTTCAGGTCATCAACAAGAGCCTGATTAAACAGCACTTCTGTGTCCACCAACACCCCGTCACAATCGAAAATCACCAATTTCAAATCCATTGCTCTATCCAATCATAAACACATCATAGCGCGTCGATTTTCCGGTGATCTGATGCGAAGGGGCGCGGAGGCCCTCCATCGGGTCTGCCTTCTGCGGCCACTTTAAAACGACCCGTTTACCGGCACATTCCAAAGCCACCCGCATCAGATCAACGGAATCCTCGTCCGTCCCGACGATCTGCCGTATCAAGCGCATTTCCTTCTTCACCAAAGCGGAATTTTTGCGCGGTGGGTGCATCGGATCAACCAATATAACCTCCGCTGGCAGCTCCGGCAGCAACGTCTTGGCGTCGCCATGCAACAATGTCATCCGCGCGATAACTTCGGCCACCTCGCCACCAACCGCGCGGGCGCGCTCCATCCCTTCAGCCAGCAAACGATGCATTTCATCCGAGCGCTCAATCATCGTCACCTCGGACCCAAGCGACGCTAGCAAAAACGCATCGCGCCCAAGCCCTGCGGTGGCATCAACCACACGCGGTGAATTGCCGGATTTCATCCCGATCGCCTTGGGCAACGCTTGCCCGCGCCCACCGCCAAACCGGAATCGGTGCGCCACGGCGCCCCCGACAAAATCAACCATCAGATTGTCCGGATCATGTTCCATCTATTCTTTCAAAGCGGTGCGAACTTCGCGTTCCAACACCTCCAGAAATTTCGAACGGTCCGCTTTGCTAAATGGTCGGCCACCGCCTTGGCGAAACGGGTCTGCCTCACGTAAATCCGCCATCAAATCGCGCATCGCAAGCCGGTTTCCAATATTTGCCGACGTAAAAGTATCGCCGTTATGGCGAACCGCGCGCCCACCAGCCTCTAGACATTTTGCCGCCAACGGTATGTCACCCGTGATGCAAATATCCCCCTTGCCGATCCGGTCCGCGATCCACATATCGGCCACGTCCGGCCCACCGGGCACCACCACCGTTTCCACCAAAGGATGCGGATTTGGCCGCAAGCCACCGTTGGAAACTACGTAAACCTTGACCTTATGCCGATCCGCCACGCGCAAGGTTTCGTCCTTAACGGGGCAGGCATCCGCGTCGATATAAATCGCGCTCAAAGGTTGTGCAGCACATCGGCGTGATGCGCGATGTGGTCTTCTATGAAGGTGGAAACAAAGAAATGCGAATGGTCGTATCCTTCCAGAATACGCAAGCTCGCCGGTTGTTTCCGCGCGGCAATCGCAGTGGCCATCGCTTCCGGTCTTAACAAATCGTAAAACTCGTCCGCGCCACCCTGATCAATCATCACATGCCCCGGATAGCCCTTTTCAGCCATCAACAAACTGGCGTCATGTTTACCCCATGCGTTTTCGTCATCGCCCAGATACGCCGTCAACTGCTTGCGCCCCCAATCACTAGCGGTCGGGTTGTTGATCGGCGCGAGGGCCGACACGGATTTATACTGATCCGGCAGCGAAATCGCCATCGTTAGCGCGCCGTGGCCGCCCATAGAGTGACCCATGATCCCCTGCGCCTCCTCGTTCAGATCGAAGTTTTGGAAAATTAGTTTGGGCAATTCCTCGGTGATATATGTCCACATCTGGAAATTCGCGGCCCACGGTTCGCACACAGCATCGACATAAAACCCAGCGCCCTGCCCGAGATCATAGGCCGCATCATCCGCAATCCCATCCCCGCGTGGCGAGGTGTCAGGGAATATCACGGCAATCCCATGTTCCGCCGCCCAAGCCTGCGCGCCCGCTTTAACCATGGCGTTCTCATGCGTGCACGTTAGGCCGGACAGATACCAAACCACTGGCACCGCTCCGTCGACCGCCTGCGGAGGCATATAAACGGCGAACGTCATCTCGCAATTGCAAGCGTCCGACGGGTGAGTGTAAACGCCTTGCGTTCCACCAAAACTGGCATTTTCGGATATGGTTTTCATTTTTTAGGCCTTCTTATTGATATTCGGCTTCCGGCGAACACGTGCCGGCTTCGCGTTACGGTCAACCTCGAATTGTCCTGTGGCTTCGAACAATTCCCCCAGCTTCTCGTAACCATATGTCCTTTGATCAAAGTCAGATTTGATCGTTACAAGCTTTGATCTTACCTCCGGCAATACAAACCACTCCCCGTCAGAATCAAGCCCCTTCATCGCCTGCAAAATTAGCGGTACGGATTTTGATAGCGGCACTTTTTTCAATCCATCCGGTTGCTTTGCTGAACCTACAGAGGCTGACTCTTCTGCCTCAAGCAAGTTTTCGACAAAAATAAACTGCCTGCACGCCATCCTAAAGGCTTCAGGCGTTTTCCTCTGGCCAATACCGTAAACAGGCAATCCCTGTTCGCGAATTCGGCTTGCCAAGCGGGTAAAATCGCTGTCCGAAGAAACCAGACAAAACGCGTCCACACGACCGGAATGCAGCAAATCCATACCATCTATTACCAACGCAATGTCCGATGAATTTTTCCCTACCGTATTAGCAATTTGCAAATGAGGTATCAAAGCCAAAGCTGCAAACTTTTCAGTCCAACTCTTCAATTGCGGGCTGGTAAAGTCCCCATAAATCCGGCGCACCGTCGCCTCGCCAAATGAAGCAATCTCGTCGAAAATTGCCTCGGCCCATTTTGGCGAAATATTGTCCGCATCAATCAACACCGCAATCCGCTTCTCTTTTTCAAAAATACTCAAAACACCACCACAGCCCTAATCGACTTCCCTTCATGCATCAGATCGAAGCCCTTGTTGATATCCTCAAGCCCCATCGTGTGCGTAATCATCGGGTCGATCTCGATTTTGCCGTCCATATACCAGTCCACAATCTTGGGAACATCCGTGCGCCCAGACGCTCCTCCAAACGCCGTACCGCGCCATGAACGGCCAGTTACCAATTGAAACGGGCGCGTCGATATCTCCTGCCCTGCTCCAGCCACGCCGATGATAATGCTTTCGCCCCAGCCTTTGTGCGCGGCCTCCAAGGCAGTTCGCATGACGTTCACGTTGCCTGTGGCATCAAAGGTATAATCGGCACCGCCGCCGGTCAAAGCTACCAGATGCGCGACAAGATCGCCCTCGATCTGCGTTGGGTTAACGAAGTCGGTCATGCCGAAATCCTCGGCGATCGGCTTCTTGCTATCGTTGATATCCACGCCAACGATTTGGTCCGCGCCCGCCAGACGCAGGCCCTGAATGACGTTCAAACCGATGCCGCCAAGCCCGAACACAATCGCCGTGCTGCCGATCTCGACCTTTGCCGTATTGATCACCGCACCAATGCCCGTGGTCACGCCGCAACCGATGTAACAAACCTTGTCGAACGGCGCGTCGTCGCGAATTTTCGCCAATGCGATTTCCGGTACAACTGTGTGGTTCGCGAAGGTCGAGCATCCCATGTAGTGGTGAATCGGCTGCCCATCCAGCGTGCTGAACCGCGTGGTGCCATCAGGCAGCAACCCTGCACCCTGCGTTTCACGGATCGACTGGCAGAGGTTGGTTTTGGGGTTCAGGCAATATTCGCATTCGCGACATTCAGGAGTGTAAAGCGGGATTACATGATCGCCAACTTTCAGGCTGGTGACGCCTTCGCCAATCTCCATCACAACGCCAGCGCCCTCATGACCCAGGATCGCCGGAAACAGGCCTTCGGGGTCATCGCCGGAAAGCGTAAACTGATCAGTGTGGCAAATGCCGGTGGCTTTAATCTCCACCAGAACCTCGCCGGCTTTTGGGCCTTCCAGGTTAACGTCGATAACTTGTAGAGGTTCTCCGGCCGCAAAGGCCACGGCTGCGCGCGTAATCATGTAATGCTCCGATTCAAACTAATTTGTCTGGAAAGTGCAGGAATTCACCCAGTCTCGCAAGAGTTTACTGATCGTCAATTTTCCCACGCAAAACTTTAACCTGCCCGCGCTGCTTTTTCCCCTCAAGCCTGCGCCGTTTGGAGGCCATCGTCGGCCGTGTCTTCACGCGGTATTTCGGCCGGAACAATGCCTGCTTGATCAAGGCAACCAGTTTTTCCTCAGCCTCGGCGCGATTACGCGGCTGCGTGCGGTGTTTCTCGGCGGTAATTATCACCGCCCCGTCCTTGGTCCATTTCCGCCCCGCCAACTTCTTCAACCGGACCTTCGCGGCAGGTGGCAGATTGGGCGAGCGCTCCGCTTCGAACCGCAGCTCCACCGCCGTTGACACTTTGTTAACGTTCTGCCCACCCGGGCCAGAGGAGCGCATGAACGTCTCCGTCAGCTCCCAATCCTCGATGGTTAAATTTTCGTTAATGCGGATCATCAGGCGAAGGTTTTCGCATGTACACGATCGGGGTAATCCAGATGCGGCGTGCCGCCAAACTGCGTTAAGCGCAGATCACGGTCGCGCATGGTGAACTTGTGAACGGAGGTGTGCGCCACCGCCATAAACAAGCGGCTCTTCTTGTGAATATCCAAGTCCAGCGCCAGAGTCGCAAGCGTCGCAATCACCCCCGTCGAGGTCACCAAAAGCACCCGCCCGTCTTGCTTGGCAGCGTCTTGTACCGCGTCCGTAATACGCGCGCAGAAATCAGTGTAACTTTCCAACCCGTCAACGATTTCACCGGATCGCCAAGTGTTAAGAACTTGCGGCAGATGCGCGATGAATTCCGCCTCGGATGTGGGCCACGCAATGCCGTGGGTTTGCAAAAGACTGTCGGCCAAGCCAAAATAATCCATTTCGTTCAAACGCGCGTCCTGATCGTGCGGGNTAGTAACGTTCAGCGATTGTGCAGTCTGGACTTGCCGGTTCATCGCGCCTGAAATCACCAAATCATAACCGTGCGTGCGGCCAAAATGCTCCCCCAACCAGCCAGCTTGCGCGTGGCCAAGATCGCTGAGCTTGTCATAACTCGCCTCGTCCTTAGCGCCGGTTTGCGCTTGCCCATGGCGGATAAGGGTTAGTTCTGACATCCGGTTTTCCAATTCGTTATCATCTTGTGGCCGCCGAATAATATTCCGCGCGTCACACAACTTTTGTGTCTAATCGCTGGACTAACAGGTTATGGTAAGGAAAAACAGGAGGGACATATGTTCACCGAAATCTGGAAATCTTTCCGCACGATGCCCGTGTGGGTGCAAATCTGGGTCGCATTTTTGCTTTCGCCCATTAACATGGCGGCGTTATTTTTTATCAACCAACCTTCAGGCATCTGGGTCGCCATCCTCGCTATTGGCGCGATGATGTTGAATATGCCGGTTATTATGTATGATCGGGGCTTTTCGAAGCTAATGGCGCTCCCCCACCTGATCCCGTGGACAATCCTTGTGCTATGGATCGCCTTCGCCCGCCCAGTGGGAAGTGCGGGATATGACACTTACCTTTGGATACTGCTAGTCACCAACCTGATCTCGCTAGGCTTCGACTTTCCCGATGCACTGAAATGGTGGAAAGGTGACCGCGAACCGGCGCGACCGTAGTGCAGAACCACCACCAATTTCTCAAAATAGTAAAACTGTGATAGGGAAGAATGTCGATTGCTCACTACATCGACCATTTTAACTAGTAAAAAAAATTGGGAGTAATAAAATGTTTGCACGTATTACAAAGTACAAAATGAAGGCTGGTTCGCTGGATCAAGCGACGGAAATCATGAATGGGCTAAAGGGCGAAATTATGGGCCTGCCTGGAATTCATCAGTTTATAAATACAATGGATGAAGACGGCTCGGGACACATCATTGCGATTGTCGAGAGCCGCGAAACATCGGAGGCGAATGCTGCNCGCGTCCAAGAGATTTGGGGTGCTTTTGCCGGATTACTTGAAGCTGCACCGGAAATGACNGGGCATGATATCTTAGTCAACTGGAGTAAATAGACAGAAAAGGCCGCGCTATCGAAACAGCGCGGCCCAAGCTTGAGTATGAAGGTGGCAAAGTCAGGCTTGAAGCCCAAGTGCCAGATGTTTGCCCAAAGGGGGCTGCCCCTTTAGAGTTTCACCTCGCGAATAACCTTAACCACTTGCTCCAGTTTCCCAATAGACATTGGCACCTCCTCTCTCAAAGTTTACGATAAGAGAAGCATGCCATGACTTTTGAAAAACTCAAAGCAAAATCTTTATGATAGGCGTGTGGACAACACTCGAAATGGTATGAGGGCGACCAGGACTAACAACATTTTGACGAAAAAGTCCGCGATACCAAGGCTGACCCAAAGTGGTGCCATGGGACCGAAGCCAAGGATTGGCAGAATTTCACCGGCCCAGCTAACGTCGTTTGATGGCTCGATAAACACCAGTGTTGCCGAAAATGCGATGGTGAAAAACAGGGCCGTATCCAGCGATGATCCGACCACGGACGACACCAGCGGCGCGCGCCACCAACTGCCCTTGCGCAGGCGGTCAAACACCAGCACGTCGGTTAGTTGTGCGATCAAGAANGCTGTGCCGGATGCTAGCGCGATACGAAGCGTGACGGCAGGGCCGAACTCCAGCATGACTTGCGTGCCGATCAGCGAAGCGGCCACCCCGACGATAAACCCCGCGAAAATAACTTTGCGGGCTTGCGTTGGGCCATAAAGGCGGTTCATCAGGTCTGTGACCAAAAAGGCGAAGGGATAGGTGAATGCGCCCCATGTCAGCCAATTGCCAAACAAGAATTGCACAAGGATGTTAGAGGCAACAACAACGGTTGCCATGGCGATTACGCCAATGAGTATTCCACGTTTCATTTTTTATTCCGTTTTTTATAGAAGGAGCGGCGACTTCGTTTCAGTTTTTAGTGTGGGCGATATAAGCTGCGTTCATACTACGATCAAGCGATTTTTTCCATCACGGTGTCGAGGGCCAAAATGTACCCATCCACACCCTTACCTGCAATCAACCCGTCCGAGGCCAGCTCAACATAAGAGATATGCCGGAACGCTTCGCGCTGCTTTGGGTCCGATATATGCAGTTCCATCTTATATCCGTCATACGCCTTCAGCGCGTCGTGAATAGCGATGGAAGTATGCGTGTACGCCCCCGCATTCAGAATAATCGCATCGGCTTTTCCACGTGCTTCCTGAATCCAGTCGACCAGAACACCCTCGTGGTTGGATTGGCGACACTCAAGCGTCACGCCCAGCATTTCAGCATGTTCCATACACCGCGCCTCGACATCGGCGAGGGTCTCGTGGCCATAGATTTCAGGTTCCCGAAAGCCAAGCAGGTTCAGGTTAGGGCCGTTCAAAAGGAAAATCGTTTTGCTCATGGTGTTGATCTATACCGAAATTACAGGATTACGCTAGTCGGCATAATGCACGTCTACTTGGGTGGGCGCATCCAGAACCACGCGGATCGGGGCCTCGATTGCTGGGCCACTAACCATCGCCGCTTCAAAGGCGGTTTTCTTGCCCGCCCCGGTTATCAAAATATGAATGTTTCGTGCAGCCCGCAGAACCGGTGCTGTTAAAGTCAGCCGAGGCTCCGGTGCGCCCGGTGCGCGCATTGGCAACAGCACAGCCGTGCCGTTCAAATCCAACCCCTCGTTCAAGCGATCCGCTTCGGGGAACAGGCTGGCAGTGTGCATATCCTCCCCCATACCCAACACGCAAACATCGAGCGGTAGGGCGGCAGAGATCGCAGCAGTCAGGTCGTCCAATACTTCTTCCGGCGTATTGGCCGCCTTATAAAACGGAACCAAATGCGCCGCAGCGGCGTTATTTTGCAACAACGTCTCGCGCAATAGGCGGGTGTTGGAACGCTCCGACGTTTCCGGCACAAACCGTTCATCCGTCAACATCACACGCACCTTTGACCAATCCAGATCTGCCTTCGACAATAACGTAAGAAATGGCGCTGGCGTCGTTCCACCCGGCACGGCCAACGTCGCAGNNCCNCGNGCATCAATCGCGGCCTCCAACTGTTCGGCCACATCTTCGGCGATGTTCTCCATCAATGTTTCNCGGTCGGGGTATTGCANAAAATCCGGCATCGTTCATCCTGTTATAGTTTTTCACCTTATACGGCGTGTTTTGCGCCCCGTCATCCNNNAGCGTGCGTCAAATTCTGNCGATCATTGGNTTTNNCCATATAATTTNCNCNGAAGCCTTGCGTCATTCNNGATTTTCGCTAATACCAAGGCGCTTGCAGGGGCTGTGCCGCTGTGGTTTCACATAATCGGCGAAGGGGCTGTTTTGAGCATTTGGGTGCGGATATTGCGATGGATTTTCAAGCTCCAGCGCTTGGCGTATCAGCGCCGCCGTTACAGCCTGTCCCTTGTTGCGGTTTTTATCGTGATTATCGGGTCGGCTGCACTGGATGTTAAGAACTCGAACGACCCGATGTTGTTCTTCAGTGACAACAATATCCACCGCCAGAAACTGGAAGAATACCGCGACGTTTTCGGAAAATCCGCGGCGACTCTGATTGTACTCGACGCTGGCGAAGCGGGAGCGCCACTGAAACTTCTGGAAGCCGAACGGTATCTATCCGAAATCCTGCTCGACCCTGAAAACCCGTTGTCCATTGACTATCTGACCGCGCTCGGNTCNGTTACCGCNACNCTGCCNGCGATTGGTTANCCGANNGAGTACACANCGCTNGAAGANGTTCAGTTTTTNGCCAAAGACCACGNGGCNTTGCGTTCATATTTCTTNAACGCAGACCAAAGTGCGACGATGGTAATCCTGTCACTGGAGCACGCAGATCAAAGCGACCCTGCCCTGATCGCCGCTTATGCCGAGCAAATGCAGTTGGCCACCCACATGCGCGAAAAATTCCCGACGTTGCAAATTTCCATCGTTGGAAATATCACCACGTTTGAGGCTTTGCGCGAAGCGTTCCAGCAGGACAGCCGATACTTGTTTCCTGCGACCGCATTCGTCAATTTCCTCGTGTTGCTGTTTGCGTTCGGTAACCTACGCGTTACCCTGTCCGTGTTGGTCGTCGCGGGAATGTCAGTCCTACTAACACAAGGCGTCGCAGGGTGGAGCGGGTATGTTTTTGCCGCCGGTTCAGCCTCCTCTTTCTCCATCGTGTTTACGCTAACCGTCGCCAGCCTTATCCATGTCGTCCACGGGATGGGACAACGACAACGGCGGCTTCCGTTCCAGCGATCTCACACCATCATATTGTCCAGCTTTCGCAAGCTAACCGTGCCCGTCACATTGGCGCATATCACAACGGCTGTCGGGTTCCTTTCGCTCAACTGGGCCGATGCGCCCGCGTTTCAAGCCATGGGAAACCTGGTCGCCATCGGATTGGTGTTTTCGCTGCTGTTATCCCTGCTTGTCGCCCCAATCGCGCTTAAATCCAAACGCACCGAGTTGGTGATCCGCGACGACCGCATCCGCGCCATTTCCATCTGGTTCGCAGACGCATGGGCCGCCGCCCCAATCCGCAACGCCTTGATCGTTTCAGCACTTTCATTGGCGGCGCTAATCGGCCTAACGCGGATCGTTTTTGACGACCAAATCACCAACAATTTCCCGCCTGACCACCCGTTGCTGGTCAATATCGGCAACATCACGGACGCCTTCGGTTGGTACAATTCAATCGATATAGTGCTGAAATATGACGAAGGTGGCTTGATCCAACCCGACTCCATCGCCGACGTGGTGGGGCTGATTGACTGGATCAAATTGCAAGACCCAGTGGGGGACGTATTCGGCCCCGTCCCTCTGATCCAAGACTGCCTAGACAACCGCCAACCGCCTTATGTCGGCGCGATGCGCGATGTTCCCCAGAAGATGCTGAACTTCTGCGTTCGCACAGGCGCGGGCAGCGGCAGCGATTATGTCGGGTTCTATTCCGATGACTTCAGGCAGCTACATCTGAAAATTATGCTGCCCCGAATTTCGGCGGCAGGTGTTCGCGATCTAAGCGCTAAAATTGAGGCCAAAACTCTAGAGATGGGGTTCACCCCAGAGACGGCCACAATGTCCGGTGTCGGTGTGATGANAGCTTACCTGTCGGAGGTTAACACACAAAACATGTTAGCGGGATCGGCCCTCGCCATGTTGGTTGTGTCCATCCTGATTGGGCTGTTCCTCCGCTCTCCCATACTGGCGGTATTGTCGATCCTGCCAAACTTCCTGCCCGCAATGTCATCACTTGGCTTATGGGTCTGGATTAACGGCGAGGTCGGCATGGCGGCCTCCGTCATTGCCGCCATCACATTCGGGATCGTGGTCGATGACACCATCCACATCCTCTATGCATTAGCACGCGGTAAACACACACAATCCCGCGCAGGCGTTCGCACGGTTTTGCGCAATGTTACACCGGGGGTTTTAACAACTACATTGGCGCTCGGCCTTGGGTTTTCGATTTTGATGTTCAGCGGGTTCGAGGTTAACCGTCAGTTAGGTTTCTTGACCAGCGTGACAATTTTCATTGCCTTCATATTCGATATTTTCGTGCTACCTGGCCTTTATAGCCTGCTTAAGGGCAAGCGTTAAAGCCAGTCTCGTAGGATCGGGATTAGCGGAATATCGGCTGGCGGCATCGGGTAATCGCGAAGCTTGTTGGCCCGCACCCATTTCAACGTCTGCCCTTCACGCGGTTGCGGCGTGCCCTTCCATTTGCGNCANGCAAACAGCGGCATCANCAGGTGNAAATCNTCGTAAGANTGGGANGCAAACGTCAGCGGGGCGAGGCANCTTTCCCAAGTATCAATCCCNANTTCTTCNTGCAATNCNCGGATTAACGCGGCCTCCGGCGTTTCGCCAGCTTCCACTTTGCCACCCGGGAATTTCCAAAGGCCAGCCATTGATTTCCCTTCGGGGCGTTGTGCCAACAACACGCGACCGTCAGCGTCGATCAACGCCACGGCGGAAACCAGTAGCGTTTTCATGAACGATAGTCGGCGTTGATCGTGATATATTGATGCGTCAAATCACATGTCCAAACAGTCGCCGAGCCTTTGCCAACGCCCAGATCAACGGTCACACTCAGGTCTTGGCCCTTCATGTAATCCGCCCCGTCTTCCTCGCGGTAATCAGGCGAAACCCAGCCTTTGTCAGCCACCAGAGTATCACCAAACCAGATCGACAGCTTATCGCGATCCGCTGCCTCGCCTGCCTTGCCAATCGCCATGACGATACGGCCCCAATTGGGATCTTCGCCAGCAAAAGCCGTCTTAACCAGCGGCGAATTCGCAATCGAAAGCCCAACGGTTTTTGCCGCTGCGTCGCTTTCCGCGCCATTCACCGTAATTTCGATAAACTTCGTCGCCCCTTCGCCATCCCGCACAACCAAATGCGCCAGTTCCAGCATCAGACCACGCAAGGCATCGCCGAAAGCAGCTGCGCGCGGATCGGATATTGAAGTAACCTCATCCATCGCAGCCTTGCCGGTCGCCGTAACCAGCAGACTGTCCGACGTGGACGTGTCGCTATCAACCGTAATGCTGTTGAACGTCGTCACCGTCGCGCTTGAAACAATTTCCTGCAAAACCACCTGATCAATTTTCGCATCCGTAAACACAAACACCAACATCGTCGCCATGTCTGGCGCAATCATACCGGAACCCTTGGCGAAACCGGCAATCTGCACGGTCACACCGCCCAGATCGACCGAAGCTTTCGCCCCCTTGGCATAAGTATCCGTCGTCATGATCGCCCGCGCTGCATCCTCGGCGTTCGCATCGCTCAGGCCATCGCGCAGCGCACCCATTTTCGATGTGATCCGTTCAGATGGCAGCGGCTCACCAATAACACCAGTGGACGCCACAAAAACATTGCGCGGGTTAATTCCCAACGTTTCAGCCACCGCGCCAGCAGTTACCTCAACCCCGTTCATGCCGTTATTGCCGGTAAACGCGTTCGCATTGCCGGAGTTCACCAGAATTGCGGCCCCACCAGCCTGCAAACCCTTCGCCAAATTTTCCTGACACCACAGAACAGGCGCCGCGCGAGTTTTGGAGCGTGTAAACGTCCCCGAAATCGCGCTACCCTCGGCTATTTCGGCCAACATAACATCCAGCCTGCCTTGGTATTTCACCCCAGCTTCGACAGCGGCGAACCGCACACCGTCAATCACAGGTAACTTTGGGAACCCGTCTTTGGGCGCTAGGGGCGAAATATCAGACATGCCAGCAATCCTTACTGATTTAGCAATTCAAGGTTTTTGATCTCTGCCGGATCAATTCCCTCAATCATGATTTCAACGCTGACACCTGCGCGCAACTCGTCAATCTTTGCTTCAATTGCGTCTTGCTGAAGTGTCTGTGTGATCTCGCCAATCACTGACTCCAATGCTGGCGGAGGAATATCGCGCTTGTCGTTCAAGATCAGAACATGCCAGCCAAACTGCGTCTGTACAGTGCCAGAGATATCGCCGACTTCCATAGCCACAACCGCTTCTTCGAATGGCGGAGCCATCATGCCAAGGCCAAACCAGCCCAGCTCACCACCATTAGGGCCGGAAGGGCCAGTTGATTTTTCCTTGGCCAACTCGGCAAAATCTGCGCCGTCGTTAAGGGCCGTGATCAAAGCATCGGCTTCTTCTTCGGTTTCCACCAGAATGTGGCTGGCGTTAAACTCTGGCTCGACTGGAAGGTTACCATACGCCGCGTTATAGGCCGCCGCGATGTCTTCATCAGAAAATGCCTGCCCGATCACAGCGTCAATCGCAATCGCCGCCTTAAGCGCACGGGATTCATTTTCCAGTGTCAGACGCAATTCTAATGTGTCGTCGTCGATCTCGGCACCAAGCAAAGTCTGGTCTACTAGCTGCTGAATAATACCTTCAAACAGGATATCATCCGGTGTGGACAGATACTGCTCCGGCAATTGCGTCCGCAACAAGATCACATGACCCATCGTGATCTCGGTTCCGTTCACCACAGCCACAACTGTTTCGGCGCTAATTTCTGTGTCTTGCGCCAGTACCGGTGTCACAGCAAAGCAGGCAATTGCGCCCGCAGCCAATAGATTCCGCATATATATTCTCCCGTTATTGCGCGAAAATCGCGCCTTATTACCAATTTGTTATCCCGCCTATGTACGAGGTGCCGTTGACACTGCCTGACGCGCCGCTTACATCAATTCCGACCCTTTGGGTGCAGGCAGTCGTATGAGTCCATTTACGCGTTCACAGACAGCTAAACAAGCACTGCATCGCCTGATACGGCGGCAAACCAAAGGATTTGAATAGTTCGGCGGATTCGCGCGGACATGACAACAAGAAAGACGGGTATTTAATGCTGGGTATAGGCGCAATTGCCAAAAAAGTTTTTGGCACTCCGAATGATCGCAAAATCAAAGCGACGCAGCCGCTAGTTGATAAAATCAACGCACTGGAGCCCGAGTTTCAGGCGCTGTCGGATGACGGTATCAAAGCCAAGACACAAGAATTCAAAGACAGATTGGCCGCGGGCGAAACCCTTGACGACCTACTGCCCGAAGCCTTCGCCAACGCCCGCGAAGCCGCCGTGCGAACTTTGGGACTGCGCCCGTTCGATGTGCAGCTAATGGGCGGGATATTCCTGCACGAAGGCAACATCTCGGAGATGAAAACAGGCGAGGGTAAAACCCTTATGGCGACATTGCCCGTTTACCTGAACGCCCTGACGGGGCGCGGTGTACATGTGGTTACCGTCAACGACTATCTGGCCAAACGGGACGCAGTCTGGATGGGGATCGTTTACACCTTCCTCGGCCTGACGTACGGCGTCGCCATTCCCGGCATGCAGGAGCCCGAGAAAAAGCTCGCTTACGACGCGGATGTTACCTACGCGACCAATAACGAACTGGGCTTTGATTATCTGCGCGACAACATGCGCTCCGATCTGAAACAGATCCTGCAACGCGACCATTACTTCGCGATTGTCGACGAGGTCGACTCGATCCTTGTGGACGAAGCACGGACGCCGTTGATCATCTCCGGCCCGACTGAGGATAAATCCGACCTTTACGTTACTATCAACGAACTTGTCCCTTCGCTGACCGAAGAACATTACGAACTGGACGAGAAAACCCGCCAAGCCACATTGACGGACGAAGGCATCGATGAAATCGAGGGCAAACTACACTCGGAAGGCCTACTGCCCGAAGGCCAGTCCATGTACGACCCTGAAAGCGCGACGCTGGTGCATCACGTCAATCAGGCGCTGCTGGCTAACAAGCTGTTTGTTAAGGATAAAGATTACATCGTCAAAGGTAATGACGTTATGTTGATCGACGAGTTTACAGGCCGCATGATGACCGGTCGCCGCTTGTCCAACGGCTTACACCAAGCCCTTGAGGCTAAAGAAGGCGTGGATATCCAGCCAGAAAACGTGACGCTGGCATCCGTGACCTTCCAGAACTATTTCCGCCTTTACGACAAGCTGTCCGGCATGACCGGAACCGCCTTGACCGAAGCTGAAGAATTCATGGACATCTACGGCCTTGGCGTGATTGAGGTTCCAACCAACATGCCGATCGCCCGTGACGATCAAGACGACCGCGTTTATCGCACCACTACGGACAAACAGACCGCAATTGTCGAGATGATCAAAGAAACGCACGAAAAGGGCCAACCGATGCTGGTGGGCACCACCTCCATCGAGAAATCCGAACTGATTTCGACGTTGTTGAAGACCGCAGGTGTGCCGCACAACGTGCTTAATGCGCGCTATCACGAAAAAGAAGCCGAGATCATCGCCATGGCCGGTGTTCCGGGTTCGGTAACGATCGCTACAAACATGGCTGGTCGCGGAACCGATATCCAATTGGGCGGCAATCTGGATATGCGGCTCGCGACCGAAATAGAAAACGCTGGCGAAGATGCGGATACAACGGCTATCCGTGAACGCCTCGAAGCCGAAGTGACGAGTGGCAAAGCCAAAGCGCTGGAAGCAGGCGGACTGTTCGTTCTTGCGACTGAACGCCACGAAAGCCGTCGCATCGACAACCAGCTACGCGGTCGTTCAGGCCGTCAGGGTGATCCAGGCCGTACCGTGTTCTTCCTGTCGCTTGAAGACGATCTAATGCGCATATTCGGCTCTGACCGTCTGGACAAAATGCTAGACAAACTCGGCATGGAAGAGGGCGAGGCCATCATCCACCCTTGGGTAAACAAGGCGCTGGAACGTGCGCAATCCAAAGTCGAGGCCCGCAATTTCGATATGCGTAAAAACGTGTTGAAATATGACGATGTGATGAACCAACAGCGGAAAATGATCTTCTCGCAACGCCGTGACATTATGGAATCGACCGACGAATCCGAAACAACGCGCGATATGCGTCACGACGTTATCGATGATCTGGTCAGCAATCACATTCCGCCAAAAGCCTATCCTGATCAATGGGATACCCAAGGATTGCAAGAGGAAATTCGCAAGAATTTCGCCCTTGATCTTCCCGTTGCTGATTGGGCGGCCGAAGAAGGCGTGGACGAAGAAATCGTCACAGATCGTCTGTACGCCGAAGTTGATAAAGCCATGGCGCAAAAAGCCGTTAAATACGGCGTTGACACAATGCGGCAGGTCGAAAAACAGATATTGCTGCAAAGCATCGATAAAAGCTGGCGTGAACATCTGTTAACGATGGAGCACCTTCGCTCCGTCGTTGGGCTTCGCGGCTATGCGCAGCGCGACCCGTTGAATGAGTACAAAACCGAAGCCTTCACCCTGTTCGAAAACTTGCTAAACGACCTGCGATCAACTGTGTCCACCCAATTGGCCCACGTCCAGATTATGACGCAGGAAGAGCAACAAGCGATGATCGCGCAAATGCAGGCGGCAGCGGTAGCACAACAGCAGGCGGCTGCAGGTGGAACGCCACCGACAGCTCCAAGCGGCAACGCCCCGAAACCAGCGACGCCGCAACCATCAAGTTTGGCACGTGGTATCGACCCGAATGATCAGGAAACGTGGAAAAACCTTGGCCGAAACGAACTGTGCCCCTGCGGCTCTGGCAAGAAATACAAACATTGCCACGGCAAGGCATAAAACAGGCAAAGTGATTCGCGAGATTCACGTTTCAATTTCATAAGGTTACGAGAAAACATTAATTTGTCCGAATGGAGATGGCGCGATTACCCGTTAAAAGTGTGCGCGTAACCCGTCAGACCCCCTACATATGGCGATTCACATTTCGAAAATTCGCAAATGTTGGGGTGTGTTGCACTATTATCTCAAACTCTAACCATCGTGCCACAATTATGTGCCATTTGCCGTGTATTAAGCTAAAGTGTTCAATGTATTGTTAAGTATTAGTAATTCGTATCCCAGTAGTATTTCGTAAATTCTCTTTTCGTATAGGTGCGTCTTGTTCTCTAACGACCGTTTCATGACTATGGCTACTGGGCTAGTGCTGGCAATTGCTGTCGGCACTATGGCGCAGAATAGCGCGTCGTTGATGGCGTTCTTCACTGGCGAAGAAGTTACCGTTGGTAACGACGATCAATTCACAGTCCGCGCAGGCAAAGCGCAGGTGCTAGACGTGCTTGCGAACGATACCCAGTCCGGCACTGTCGCGATAGTCGAGCAGCCTTCCTGTGGTACGGTTCGCGCAGGCGTTGGCGACACACTTGAATTTTTCGACTCCGACAACTGCTCGGGCAACGTGACTTTCACATATTGTGTCCCTACCGAGGGGATATGCGAAGCTTTCAAAGTTGCGCTTAACGTGATCAACGTCGAAGACCCTGTTCCGGCAGCGACCACACAAATTGCAGCCATAGCAGTTCAGCCTACAAAAACGACACCCCTACCGACCCAGAATACAGCACCTAATACATACGCTCAGGGCGATCGACTGATTCCAGGTCAAATTCTGGTAGACGACGACGAAAATGACATTGCAGTTTCAGGTTTTGGCTCAAACAGCAGCCCATCCCTGTTCGCACCCGACATGGAAGAGCTGATCCAACCACAAGAAACCGTGGCGACACTTCGCCGTTCGGTTGAGGTGATCGCGCCTTCGCGTATCGATCAGGATCAAAACATCCAAACACAAACCAGCGCCACTCCGACGAAGGTTGAAACCGTTACGAATACCCAGCAAGACAGCGTACCAATGGGAACCGAGGCCTCGCCTGTCGTTGCATTCTTCACACCAAGCCAGCCACAACTAACACGGCCTTCGGGTTTAACACCGGTCTTTTCGGCACCTGAAGCTTCGGGCGCAACGTTTGCCCGCGCACCGGACGTCAGCAGCAGCGCACCTACACAAATGGCGAGTGCGAACGCTACGGAATCCAACATCCAGACCCCTGCCGTTGCCGGATTTGGAAATGCTTCTACCGCTGTAACCGCGATGGTCGTACCCTCGTTCGGCCTCGACCCGGTCAACGCAGACACAACAACCACGCCGATTAGCAATATCTTGATTGCCTCTGGTTTCGATGCGATTGGAAACAATGACAACAACGTTCTGACCACCGCCTCCGCAAATCTTGCGGCTGAAGCCGAGGCGCCAATAACCGGTGAAAGCCCGATTTTGACCGTGTCGGCTTCTGTACTGATCGAAGTTGGGCCCGAAGTTATTTCCGCCGCGCCAAATAGCCTCACTTTTGAGGAACCCGCCTTTGAAAATCTTGTGGCATCAATCGCAAGCGACGCTGGTTATCTCGCAGCCATCACGTCGGCTGGTGATGCGTTGGCAAAACAGACCGCGCCTGTCGCGATTGTCGCTCCGGAAGTTCAGACAGCTAGCGTTGGTCCTATAAGTATTAGTGCGGCTGATCCGGCAGACAGCTCCGATATTGTCATTGAGATGGCCGCGCAAATCTTGCTGCCCTCCCCGCAGCTTAACAACTCGCTTACGCGCTTTATTCAGCCGACACCGGGAACCGAAGCCTTGTTAAGTGACAAACTGTTCGCCGCCGATCTTGAGGCGTCTTCACCTCCGTCGGCCGACCCCGTTGAAGTTGCATCTATTGCACCGATTGTCGTACCGAATAAAAATCTGGACGCCACCGCATCTGCATGTGGCGTACGCATGAGCGCTTCCGCCCGCCCTGGTGCATCAATTGCCGTATTCATATCCTCACGTTGTCGCGCAGGTCAGGTTGTGACCGTTTCGCACGCAGATTTTTCGTTCTCTGAACGTGCGGATGATCGCGGCGTGTTATCGACAATAATTCCGGCCTTCACAAGCATTGCGAATATCGATGTGATTTTCGAGGACGGCGCAACCGCTTCCGCAAAGGTTTCCCTTCGTGACGCATCCGAGTTGGAGCGTCTGGCAATTGTCTGGTCCGCACCTGTTAATCTCGACCTTCACGCTTTTGAGAACGACGCGACAGAAAATTCTGACGGTCATGTTTGGGTGAACAACCAGCGCACATACCGCGATACTCTGATCGGTGGCGGTGGGTTCCTCGAAACCTTCGGTGACCCATCGATTGAAGGCGGCACCATGGCCGAAGTTTATAGTTTACCAACCAGCCGCATCCGCCGTCAAACGTCCGTGAGCCTTGATTTGCGGATCAACAGTATCGACGCCTATTGCGCACGCCCGATGGCGTTACGCACAATCCGTTCTGAAAACGGTGGTGAGATTACCAAACGCGAATTCAACCTGCGCCTTCCACAATGTGGCATTGCCTCAGGTGGTTTGATTCTGGAAGATTTCGTCGATAATATTGGCGTTGCCAGCAACTGAACCACAACTACGTGGCGACAGAAGAATATTGGATGCGCCTTTCCCAATATTGAAATCCGATGTCCTCGCTTATCGCACTTCTGGTTATTGAAAAGCAGCGCTTCCTAAAAAGATTAGCAGCCAGTTCTGCCTTCCAGATGCGGGAATTCGCATTACAATCCTAGGCCACCTAATCATTTTCGGATTCAACCTGCTCGCCAACTGGATTGGCGGGAACTACACAAATGAAAATTGCCACGTCTGCAAAATAATGGTATCTGTAGCTAACAACAAGAACCACGTTTGAAAGGTATACTTATGAAAAATACGATTTTAGCCGCTATCTTAATAGCTTTTGCCAGTTCAACCAGGAGTTAACCGCGAATCTTGGTGATGGCATAATTTTCAGGTGGCGTATCATGGATGTGATTCATGCATCCAATATTTCCAGGAAAGGAAAGATACGCCATGACAGAGACTACAGTTACACCCCTCATACA
>JAESQH010000170.1 GCA_016765235.1 Paracoccaceae bacterium | reverse complement strand
GGGGGGGCGAAGTTCTTGAACGAAATCCTCAAAATCATCGGCGGCCTGAAAATTCTTGTAAACACTGGCGAAGCGTACGTAGGCTACTGTGTCGATCCGCGCGAGGGTCTCCATGACGATTTGGCCGATTTTATCAGACGGAATGTCAGGCTCCCCAAGGCTTTCAAGTCGGCGCACAATGCCGGAGATCATCTGGTCAATGCGGTCGGGTTCAACCGGGCGTTTTTGCATGGAGATACGGATGGAGCGGTCCAACTTATCACGGTCAAAATCCTCGCGACGACCGTTTTTCTTGACCACCGTCAGGTCGCGCAACTGCACGCGTTCATACGTTGTGAAACGCCCCGCACAGGCCGGACATGCCCTGCGCCGACGAATGGCTGCGTGGTCTTCGGCCGGACGAGAGTCCTTAACCTGAGTGTCGATATTTCCGCAAAAAGGGCACCGCATATGAAACCTCGTTTATTAACCGCTCGTTGTTTGCGGGCGAGTATAGGGAGGGATCAATGTTTTGGGTAGAGGGGAAGTGAAATAGCTATATGGAGGGGGTGTGCGTAGGGTGTGCGGTCCCCGCGCACCGTTGTTCGGTTGCCGCCGAGTGGTGCGCGGGGACCGCACATCCTACCGATGGCGAACCGAGTTTGAGTTTTCCAGAAAATGCCAAGCACTTTTGTATGAATCCATCCACCCTAAGGTATATTCGGGTTTTTCAGCGGTATAGCTGCTAGTATTATCTGGCCTAATTCGACGCATTTTGTTTGTTTGGCTCCGTTGCTGACCGCGTTTCCCTGGATTTCTTTCCCATGCTTTATGAGTTTCGAATACGATTTTTGCGACGGTAATCGCAGGGATAATAAAGTAATCGGGGCTTTCACCAGTTGGTTTACCCAAGTCTACAAATACATACAGTAGTTTTGAGCCTTTGATTTTTTCGTGTTTTTCACTCATGTGCCAGCCACCATCGCCACCGATAGTTGTGCGTGTTTTAACCTGAATCGAAAGTAGATGATTACCAAAAGTGTCGGCTATCAAAATGTCCATATTGGGAGCACCTTGAGGCGCTAGTGCTGCAATAAATCCACGGCGAAGCAGCTCACCCATAACGAAATGTTCACCAGCAGCACCAACAATTGCAGATGGAATTTTGGTTTTTTTTGGTTGCGCCGTTTTCACTGATCCAAGAAACTCCGCAACTTCCTGCTCCGACTCGGATGCTTCAATTTCCGCAACGCTTTCGCCTCGATTTGACGAATACGTTCGCGCGTAACACTGAACTGTTGGCCGACTTCTTCGAGTGTGTGGTCGGTNTTTACGCCNATNCCNAANCGCATNCGCAGNACNCGTTCTTCGCGNGGTGTCAGNCTTGCNAGCACNCGTGTNGTGGTTTCNTTCAGGTTGCCCTGAATGGCGGATTCCAGTGGTAGGACGGCGTTNTTNTCNTCNATGAAATCNCCNANNTGTGANTCTTCTTCGTCGCCAATCGGGGTNTCCANGGAAATNGGTTCCTTGGCGATTTTCATCACTTTGCGGACCTTCTCAAGCGGCATTTGCAGCTTGGCGGCNAGTTCTTCGGGTGTCGGCTCGCGGCCNATTTCGTGCAGCATNTGGCGNCCCGTGCGGACCAGCTTGTTGATCGTTTCGATCATGTGGACCGGAATACGGATCGTGCGGGCTTGGTCGGCGATGGAGCGGGTGATCGCTTGGCGGATCCACCATGTCGCATACGTCGAGAATTTATAGCCGCGACGGTATTCGAATTTATCCACGGCTTTCATCAAGCCGATGTTGCCTTCCTGAATCAGATCGAGGAATTGCAACCCACGGTTGGTGTATTTCTTGGCAATCGAAATCACGAGGCGCAGGTTGGCTTCGACCATTTCTTTCTTGGCGGAGCGGGCTTCTTTTTCACCCTTTTGAACCTGCTGCACAACGCGGCGGAATTCGGAGATGTCTACGCCGATGTATTGGCCAACTTCGGCCATCTCCGCGCGCACGCCTTCGACTTGTTCTTTCATTTCACCGGTTAGTTTGTCCCAACCGCGTGTGCCGATGGTCGAGACGCGCTCCAACCAGTCGGGGTCGAGTTCGGCGCCTTTGTATTCGTCGATAAATTCGCGGCGGTTCACGCGGGCTTTGTCGGACAGTTTCACCATGGCGCTATCAAGGCTCATGATTTTGCGGTTGATGCCGTAAAGCTGATCGACCAGTGCTTCGATCCGGTTATTATGGAGGTGCATGGAGTTCACCAGAGTCACGATCTCGGTGCGCAGTCGCTGATATTCGCGTTCTTGCACAAGCGTGAAGGTTTCGTTCGTGTTCAGGGCGGCGGCCATACGGCCATCCTGCATTTCGGCGAGGCGCTCATAGTCGGAAGCGATCTGGTCCAGTGTTTCCAGAACGATTGGCTTCAGCACAGCCTCCATCGCGGCGAGCGACAGGTTTGCGGCTTCGTCTTCTTCCTCGTCGTCGTCATCTTCCTGGGCAACAGGATTGCCGTCGGCGTCCAGAACTTGTTCTTTTTCTTTCTTCTCGGCGGCGGGTGTTTCGGTTTTGGCGGTTTCGCCGACCGCTTCTTCGCCTTCTTCTTCCATCTGCTGGCCGAATGTAGCATCAAGGTCGATCACGTCGCGCAGCATGATCTCTTCTTCCAGCAGCTCTTCGCGCCAGATCGTGATCGCATGGAAAGTTAGCGGGCTTTCGCACAGGCCGGCGATCATGGTGGAGCGACCCGCCTCGATACGTTTGGCAATGGCGATTTCGCCTTCGCGCGACAGCAACTCAACCGTGCCCATTTCGCGCAAGTACATCCGCACAGGATCGTCGGTGCGATCAAGCGTTTCGGTGGTGGCAGCAGCGGCGACAAGTTCACGTGATGTAGTCGCGCCGATCTCTTCTACGTCGGTGTCTGTGGTTTCTTCTTCGGCTTCTTCGCCCTCGATAATATTAATGCCCATGTCGGACAGCATCGCCATAATATCTTCGATCTGATCGGAGGAAACCTGATCGGCAGGCATGAACTGGTTGAGTTCATCATAGGTGATGTAGCCGCGTGCCTTTGCAGATGCGATCATTTTCTTGACCGCAGTCTGGCTCATATCGAGCATAGGACCAGAGTTATCCTGTTGATCTTCACCAGTTTTATGCTCGTTGTCTTTAGCGGCCATGGGCTACTCCGTAAGTCGTTCAGCCGCGAATCACTCGGCCGAAAATTGAGTTGTAGGGAATTTCTACTTCGAATCACTGATTCGCAAGGGCTACTAGCGCTTTTTCTTTTCCCAAATCTTCTGATCTATCAGTTTTTGCAGACTTTTAGAGAGTCCGCTTTCGTCATCTACCCCTGCCGAATCACCACCAAGTGATTCGAGAGCGATCTTATTTTGGGCCTCGCGGGCTTGTTGCAGGCGCCATGTAAGGCCCTCGTCAGCGACACCGGTGATCTCTTCTTCGGCGTCTTTTATCTCCTCGACGATGCCCAGTATTGCGGCATGTTTGGCTAGTTCCTCGTCTATGGCTTGTGTGGCCAGTTCAATGTCTGCGCTGATCCGCAAATGGGGGTTGGCGCGCACTTGGCCGATGGATAGAAGTTTCGCTAATGGCTCAAAGCCGAGGGTGGCCTGCATGCGGTCAACCAGATGTTCGCGTCGTTCTGTATCCGGCTGATGTGGGGTCTCGGCCAGCGAGGACAAGAGGGCGTCGCGGATTTGTTGCAAATCGGGCGATAAAAAATGCGCACGTTCCAGGCGGGTTTCAAATTTTTCGGCTAATTGCGGGTGGTTGATGCAGCCCAGAAGGATGGCGCATTCGCGCACGCGGGCGTCTGTTGCAGGGCCCGCGTTTGATTGCGCCAACATTGAGGATTTCGCGCTTGGTGTCGGGCCGCTCGGCGCGCGATTGCCCCATGGTTTGCCGGGTTGTCGCGGGCTGCTGCCCTGCCATGGCTTGGCGTCTTTGCGTGCAGGCGCAAACAGGGTTTGGCGGCGTTCGTTAATGGCCGCGCCGTAATGGCCGCGCAGGGTTGGGTCTTTGATCTGTTTGATCGCCGTGCGTAGGCTGGCATCCAAGGCGGTGCGCCGTTCCGGACTGTCGAAAATTTTGCCTTCGGTTTCGCGTTGCCACAGTAAATCAACCATCGGCTGGGCGTTATCCAACAGCTTTTGCATGGCCTCCGCCCCTTGAGCGCGGATCAGGTCGTCAGGGTCGAGGCCTTCGGGTAGGATACAGAACCTTAGCGATTTTCCGGCCTCCAGCAACGGCAGGGCGAGGTCAATCAGGCGGCGCGCAGCTTGAATGCCCGCATTATCCCCATCGAGTGCAATCACCGGTTCAGGGCAAATGCGCCAGATCATGGCCAGTTGGTTCTCGGTGATTGCGGTCCCGAGAGGGGCAACGGAATGGTTGAACCCTGCCTGTGCCAGCGCGATCACATCCATGTAGCCTTCTGCGACGATCAAAGCGTTCGTTTTGCCCGATGCTTCGCGCGCAGGGCCGTGGTTGTAAAGGCTGCGCCCTTTGTCAAACAGGGGGGTCTCGTTGGAATTCAGGTACTTGGCGCGGGCGTTCGGGTCCATTGCGCGGCCCCCAAAGGCGATGCAGCGGCCGCGCGCGTCGCGTATGGGGAACGTGATGCGGCCACGGAAACGGTCGTAGGGTTTGCCGCCGTCATCGGGTTTTATGCACAGGCCCGCTTCGATGATTTGTTCGGCGGGGATGTTTTTTC
>JAESQH010000169.1 GCA_016765235.1 Paracoccaceae bacterium | reverse complement strand
GGAAATTTCTAGACATGAATTTGAACTGGAGCGAAAACCAATTCTAAGCCTGTCACGCAATGAAGAGGTTTTGAACCTTGCAACGCTCAAGAAGGTGATGACATCGGGCGATGGCGGAGTGTTTCCGTCCGATATTCTGATCGGGCAAGTCGCAATCGATCCGGAGGGGCACTTCAGGGTGCGACTGGCCGCAGATCATGAAAATCTGGATTTTATTAGAGTTTTGAAAGTTACACCGCGCGAGGATATTGGAGGGTCCGGTGATATCATCGGTGTTGCAGCGGGTGTTGGCGAATGAGCGACGTAGCGAACAACTCACGAAGGTGGTTTGAAGTTATACTATTCGTGATCATGGGGTTTCTTTCCATCGGAATACCTATAATCCCGATGGGGCTGGCAGCCAATAGTGTTGCGTTTCCCGATGTAATGTTCGCTTTGTTCGCCGCGTGGGTGATCCGGCGACCAATTTCAGCACCAATTGTCGGAATCGCATTTTTTGGCGTACTTGCGGATGCAATGATGATGCGGCCATTGGGTTTGTGGGGACTGGTGTTGTTTGTCGGGATGGAGGTTCTGCGCACAAGCGAACGAGCCTTTCGCGATGTTCCGTTCCTGTTGGAATGGTTATATGTCAGCGCGCTATTTGCGCTTATGTTGCTGTTGCAAAACCTGATATTATTTGTCTCGTTTGACAGTGTATATGGATTCACTGATGTGATCTGGCACTGGGTGCGAACCGTCGCGATCTACCCGATAATTGTAGCTATTTTGCATTGGGGACTGCATATTAGAGCATACAAAAAAGATAATAGACCCAATCGTTTAGGGCATATATTATGATGCAACCGACGCGCACCAGCCGTATACGTCAGCGCCGCATCACGCGGCGGGGTTTACTGTGGATGGGGATGCAGATCGGCGTGGTCGGGGTGCTGGGATGGCGCATGCGGCTGTTGCAGATTGAACAGTCGGACCAATTCCGCTTGTTGGCTGAAGAAAACCGGATTAACATCCGCTTGCTTGCTCCAAATCGCGGTTTGATCTTTGACCGCAATGGCGTACCGATCGCGATTAACAAACAAAATTATCGAATAGTAATGATCCGCGAACAAGCCGGAGATGCCGGTGAAGTTTTGGATCGATTGAGTAAACTGATTTCCATCAACCCAGAGCGCCGCGAGCAAATTGATAAAGATATGCGGCGACGCAGCTCGTTTGTACCGGTTACGGTTGCCGAGCATTTAACTTGGCAAGAGTTCGCACTGGTTTCATCGAATGCGCCGGCGTTGCCGGGGATAGTCCCGGAAGTTGGTTTAACGCGAAACTACCCTTTTCAAAAAACATTTGGGCACATCGTTGGTTATGTTGGCCCGGTAAGTGAAAGCGATTTGGCGCGAATGGAGGATCCTGATCCGCTGTTCCAGATTCCTCGCTTTCCGATCGGCAAAACGGGTGTGGAACGAAATGTTGAAGAGTCCCTTCGCGGTTCTGCCGGAACGAGCCGTATCGAGGTGAATGCAACTGGTCGTATCATGCGCGAACTTGGGCGTGACGAAGGGATCGTTGGCAAAGATATTCAGCTGACGATTGATACGAAACTTCAGGTATACGCGATGGAAAGGGTCGGGGAGCAGAGCGCCTCGGCGATTGTAATGGATGTTCGCAATGGCGACCTTATTGCAATGGTTTCAGCCCCGAGTTTTGATCCGAACCTTTTTGTGCGTGGAATTTCGACCACGGAGTGGAACAGTTTGCGGGATAATGAATACCGACCGCTTTCAAATAAAACAGTGTCAGGAGCATACCCGCCAGCATCGACTTTTAAGATGGTTGTCGCGCTAGCGGCGTTGGAAGCTGACGTAATCAAACCCGAAGAAACCGTTTTTTGCCCTGGGTATTACGATTTGGGTGGGCGGCGTTTCCATTGTTGGAAGCGTGGCGGACACGGTAATATGGATATGAAAAACGGCCTGAAGCAATCCTGTGATGTATATTATTACGAAGTTTCGAGACGAGTCGGGATTGAGGCGATTTCGGCCAAGGCGCGGCAATTGGGGCTGGGAGAAGAATTTGACATCCCGTTACCCGCAATCACGCGTGGCTTAATGCCGACCAAGGCATACAAACAACGCGTGATTGGCCAAAGTTGGTTGATAGGTGACACTTTGAACGCCGGAATTGGGCAAGGGTTTGTACTGGCTTCGCCGCTACAACTTTCTGTTATGACGTCTCGGATTGCATCAGGAAATGCAGTTAACCCACGCCTGATCAGGACAGTAAACGGCGTTCCATCTGCGCGCCCGACGCCAGAGGCGCTGGACATTAAACTCGCCGATTTCGCGCAAGTTCGCACGGGTATGTTCGCGGTTGTAAACGAGAAAAAGGGGACCGCTTATAAATCGCGAATTGACGATGACGATAATATTATGGCCGGCAAAACCGGAACATCACAGGTGCGTCAGATTACGGCTGAGGAACGTTTGACCGGTGTTATAAAAGAGGCGGATTTACCGTGGAACCGTCGCGACCATGCATTGTTTGTGGGATACGCACCTTATGACAATCCGCGCTATGCGGTTGTTGTNATNGTCGAGCATGGCGGTGGCGGGTCGGCCGTTGCAGCGCCTATTGCACGAGATATTATGATGCGCGCACTTTATGACGGCGAGCCGCCATTGACCGCTTATCCAGCGGCGGAGCGGAACCGGATAAGGGGCGAGCGGGAACGTGCGCTTGAAGCTGCGCGGTTGGGTGATATCNNNCCAACGCCGGANAGTGATAACNTATGAGCAATTACGATTCAGGTTACGACAAAACTCCTACNGGTCTNTCCAAGATATTCTTTTTCCATTGGCCGTTGTTTTTTCTGATACTNGCGGTTTCGGCGACAGGNTTCATGATGCTGTATTCGGTGGCCGGCGGTAGNTTNGAGCCGTGGGCNACNGCACAGATGGAGCGGTTCGCGATCGGAATTGTGGGCATGTTTATAATTGCCTTCATCCANATCCGTTTTTGGCGNCGNTTTGCGCCNATTGCNTANATAGGATCGGTGATATTGCTGATNGTNGTCTATTTTTTCGGTGAAACCGGTATGGGCGCGCAGCGGTGGATTGATCTTGGATTCATGCAGTTACAGCCCTCGGAGGTTATGAAGGTCTCGTTGATTTTGGTGCTGGCGATGTATTATGACTGGCTTGAACCGGAGAGGGTCTCGCGCCCGCTGTGGGTGCTGCTTCCGATAGGTATTACGTTGATTCCTGTGGCCATGGTGTTGCAACAACCCGATTTGGGAACAGCGATTTTGCTTGCCATGGGCGCAGGTGTCGTGATGTTTTTGGCGGGCGTTAGCCTATGGTATTTCGTGGCCGCATTGGCCGCCGGTGGTGGGTTGGTGGCGGCTGTAATGATGTCGCGCGGTGAAAACTGGCAGATATTGAAAGATTACCAGTATCGCCGGATTGATACGTTTATTGACCCCTCTCTGGACCCGCTTGGGGCGGGATATCACATCACACAATCGAAAATTGCGCTTGGGTCGGGTGGGTTGTCGGGGCGTGGGTTTATGCAAGGCACGCAGGGCCGGTTGAATTTTTTACCCGAAAAGCAAACCGACTTTATTTTTACCACACTGGCAGAGGAATTCGGATACATCGGTTCGATTTCTTTGCTGCTGGTTTACACCGCGATTGCAATGTTCGTGATCCTGTCGGCAATCAACAATCGTGATCGCTTTGCGGGGCTGGTGACGGGTGGTTTAGGAGCCGTGTTTTTCTTCTTTTTCACGGTGAATATGGCGATGGTTATGGGGTTGGTTCCGGTCGTTGGCGTCCCGCTGCCACTTGTGTCTTATGGCGGGACGGCTATGCTGGTTTTGCTGGGGGCTTTTGGCCTGATTCAGTCTGCACACATCCATCGACCGAGGTAAAANATGATCACTGCNTTGTTTGCTGATCGCGCTGAAAACTGGGCGCGCTACGAGGCCGTTTTGCATGCGGCGTTTGCTGAAAAAGGGCTGGAAGTTAACCTAATCAACAGCACGACTACGCCCGAAACTGTGGATTATGTGATTTATGCGCCCTCGGGTCCGNTNANCGATTTTAGCCCCTTTGTGAACTTGAAAGCCGTGCTTAGTCTTTGGGCAGGTGTCGAGAAAATCGAGGGGAATACAACGATCAAAGTCCCGCTTTGCCGGATGGTGGACGAGGGGTTGTCCGAGGGTATGATNGAGTGGGTCACAGGGCATATCCTGCGGCATCATCTTGGAATGGACACACATATTTTAAAGCAAGATGGTGTTTGGCGCGACGGAATTGCGCCGCCATTGGCGCGGGATCGTACCGTTGGTTTTCTCGGGCTTGGTGCGTTGGGTCTGGATTGTGCGAATGCGGCATCAAGGCTGGGTTTTAATGTTCTGGGCTGGAGCCGTAGTTTGAAAACGGTTGATGGAATATCGACTTTTTCTGGTGCGGATGGGCTGCGGGAAATGTTGGCGAAAAGCCAGATGGTTGTTTTGTTACTGCCCGATACGGCTGAGACGCGTGATGTTTTGAACGCTGAAACGTTGGATTTGTTGCCTGACGGGGCATTTATTATAAATCCTGGGCGTGGGCCGTTAATCGACGACTCTGCATTATTGAACGCGTTGGATTCCGGCAAGGTTGCGCACGCGACATTGGATGTTTTTCGAGTGGAGCCGCTGCCCGCCGAACATCCGTTTTGGGGACATCCGCAGGTTACAGTGACACCGCACATAGCCTCGGAAACACGGCCTTCGAGTGCGTCGCGGACTATCGCGGAAAATATTCGTCTTGGTGAAGCGGGGGAGCCGTTTTTGTANNCNGTTGATCGGGCTGCGGGATANTAAANGCCTTTTCGGGCGAGGGCGATCATNCCGTCAACATCAAGATGTTCCTCGATATGGTTCGCNAGANTATCNAGAACGGTCTCGATNTCNNCNGAATATGTAACGGTGGACGCGGCCCCAAAGGACTTAAGAAAAGCGGCGCGATAGCTGTCATTGGTGAACAGGCCGTGGATGTAGCAACCGGATACCAATCCGTTCTGTGCGCCCTCGGGCTTGCCGATGATTTCCAACATTGGGCGGTTGCAATCCGCGCCTGTGGTATTGCCGTTATGTATTTCGTACCCCGCCACTGCCGCTCCACTTTCACGGTCGGTTCCGGTTANCCGCACGAGGTGCTTTTCAGGGGACATGACGGTATGAACGTCCAACATACCGAGGCCATTGGTTTTGCCTNTNGNNCCCTCAATNCCTTCNGGGTCGTCGATGGTTTGACCTAGCATTTGATAGCCNCCGCAAATNCCTAGAANNCNNCCNCCGCGGCGCAGATGGGCCTTCAGGTCGATATCCCAGCCTTGGGTGCGCAGGAATTTCAGNTCGCCNATGGTCGATTTGGTGCCGGGGATGATGACGAGGGATGTATCNCCNNGNATNGCNNNGCCCGGTTTCACCATCGNCAGNGTGACGGANGGTTCNAGNTTTAACGGGTCGAAATCGTCAAAGTTNGCGATGCGGGAAAGCATTAGCACGGCGATTTTTAGGGGGCCGTTACCACCACTGGAGATATCCAGCGCGTCTTCAGCGGGCAGGCGATTAGCTTGCGCGAACCATGGGGCGACGCCGAAATTTTGCCAACCTGTGCGGGTTTCGATTTCGTGCAGGCCGTCGTCGAATAGCGTTGGATCGCCGCGAAATTTGTTGATTAAGAACCCTTTGATCAATGCGCGGTCATTATCTGGAAGAACAGCGTGGGAGCCGACGAGCTGGGCGATGACACCGCCACGATCAATGTCGCCTGCCAGAATTACGGGTACGCCCGCGGCTGCGGCAAAACCCATATTGGCGATGTCGCCGACCCGCAGGTTTATTTCGGCGGGGGAGCCAGCGCCTTCTACCAGAACGATGTCGGCCTCGGATTTTAAGCGTGCAAAGCTTTCCAGAACGGCGGGCATCAAGCTTGGTTTCAGCGCTGCATATTCGCGGGCGGCAACCGTGGTTAGACGTTTGCCATGAACAATCACTTGCGAGCCGACCTCGGTTTCCGGCTTCAACAGCACTGGGTTCATGTCGACGCGCGGGGGCACGCCGCACGCGAGGGCCTGCAAGGCTTGCGCGCGACCTATTTCGCCGCCGTCTTCAGTAACAGCGGCGTTGTTGGACATGTTTTGTGGCTTGAAAGGTAACACCCGCAGGCCGCGCAGCGTCAAGGCGCGGCACAATCCGGCAACCAACATGGATTTCCCGACATTGGACCCAGTGCCTTGGATCATCAGTGAATCGCCCATTTACGCCCCCGTTTCCGCAGCGACGCTAGCCTGTGTCGGGCGCGTGTGCAATCAGGTTTCCGGCGCGCATATCGTTGCCTTGGGCTGGTAGTCTGACAGCGTAGCTTGTCGTTCCTCCACACTTATATGCAGGCCGTCAAAAGGTGTGTTGCAGGCTTTGCGAGGGGTTCGGAACAAGAAAAGTTTGGATAGGCCATCGTATGCACCGATCATTTCGGCGGCGGGGTCTGTAGGAAACCGAGATTTCCAGTCAGCGGGCAGCGGGAGGCCGCACTTTGTCGCATTCTCCAACACCCAGCGGAAGGGAATGTTTGAAAGTGGGCGCGCCGGTAGAAACCCTTCGATATTGCCGCCAACATCTGAATGCGCGCCGGGAAACCAAAGCTGTTCAACACGACCTTGCCAGTCGTTTTCGCATTGCCACAGGATGGGTTCATAGGCGTCGCGCGTTTCATCGAGGGCGAGAGCTTGATAAGCGTTTGCGATAGCGGGGCCGAGGCGGTGATCGTGGAATTCAGTTGCCATGGGCGCGATGCGCGTGAGGATCGGGTAGGGCAGGCCAAGGGCTTTAACTGTGTCCCAAACGCCAATCATTTCGATCTCGATGTTTTCGTGACAATAAACGCGACTGAACGCCTTGGATTTGGGGCGATTTCGATTGGTTTCGTAATGGCGAAAGGCGCGTTGAACGCGGCGGCTGGTCATATGCTCGGATTTAAGCAAGCCGATACGGCCAATCATTCCGGCGAGGGATCGCACGGCATACGCCCCACGGCTGAAACCGAAAAGCAGAATCTTATCGCCCGG
>JAESQH010000012.1 GCA_016765235.1 Paracoccaceae bacterium | reverse complement strand
GGGATCATTACGGAGTGTGAACCCTCGACAACGTCACGCGAAGCGGTTTTTGCCGAGGTGCAAGCCGCGACTGGTGCCGATTTCGTGCATCCTTATAACGATCCGCGCGTGATCGCAGGCCAAGCGACATGTTCGCTGGAACTGCTGGAACAAACCGGTGGTCTGGATGCCGTTGTTGCCCCTATTGGCGGCGGTGGCATGATTTCTGGTACCTGTCTGGCACTGTCCAATGTGGCACTTGACACCAAGATTTATGCGGCTGAACCGAAGAATGCGGATGATGCCTATCGGTCGTTCAAAGCGGGGCATATTATCGCCGATGATGCGCCGGATACGGTTGCCGATGGCTTGAAGGTTCCGTTAAAAGATCTGACATGGCATTTTGTGTCCAACCACGTAACCGACATTTTGATTGCCACCGAGGACGAAATCGTAGATGCAATGAAGCTGATTTGGCAACGCATGAAAATCGTGGTGGAGCCGTCAAGCGCTGTGCCGCTGGCGACCATACTCAAGAATAAAGACCTGTTCGCGGGAAAACGCGTCGGGGTGATTATAACAGGTGGCAACGTCGATATGGACAAGCTACCGTGGATGAAAAACTAGGAGAGAAATCATGAACGCACCAGTAAACTTTGCCGACCTTGAAGTTGGCTATGACGTCCCTGCCATTCCCGGCATGGACGAAAAAGACATTCAAACTCCCTGCCTGATCCTTGATCTCGATGCGCTAGAGCGTAACGTGAAAAAGATGGGCGACATCTGTAAAGACATGGGCGTTCGCCACCGCGCGCACGGTAAAATGCATAAATCTGTCGATGTTCTGAAATTGCAACAATCCATGGGCGCGGCTATCGGCGTTTGCTGCCAGAAGGTTTCCGAGGCCGAGGTTTTCGTGCGTGGTGGTATCAAGGACGTGATGATCTCCAACCAAGTGCGCGACCCTGCAAAGATCGACCGTTTGGCGCGTATGCCGAAACTTGGCGCGCGCATTTTGGTGTGTGTCGATGACCCCGAAAACGTAGCCGATTTGGCGGCCGCAGCGCAAAAGCATGGCACGCAGCTTGAATGTCTCGTCGAAATCGACGTAGGAGCGGGCCGTTGTGGCGTGAGCACTTCGCAAGACGTCGTGAACATCGCCAAGCTGATCGATTCCGCCGAGGGCCTGAAATTCGCGGGCATCCAAGCCTATCAAGGCGCTATGCAGCACATGGACCTATACACCGATCGCGAAGCCAAAATCGACATCGCCGTGGACATGGTCCGTGACGCAATGACTGCGCTGACGGCCCAAGGGCTGGAATGTGACATAGTTGGTGGCGCGGGCACTGGCTCGTATTACTTCGAGGGCAACTCCGGCGTTTTCAACGAAATGCAATGTGGTTCCTATGCGTTCATGGATGCGGATTACGGTCGTATTCTGGATAAAGAAGGCAAGCGGATTGATGACGGCGAATGGGAAAACTCTCTGTTTCTGCTGACATCTGTGATGAGCCACACCAAAGCCGACAAAGCGATTGTGGATGCGGGCCTAAAAACCCAATCCGTGGATAGTGGTCTGCCTACAGTTTACGGGCGCAACGATGCGGTAGAATACATCAAGTGTTCGGACGAACACGGCGTTGTAGCCGACCCTGATGGCGTATTGGCGATTAACGAAAAGCTACGCCTTGTACCTGGTCACTGCGATCCGACCTGCAACGTCCACGACTGGTATGTCGGTGTTCGGGGCGGCAAAGTTGAAACACTTTGGCCGGTATCCTCTCGCGGCAAGGCTTACTAATATGATCATTGTTCCTGAAAGGGTCATCCCGAACCTGATCGACCGCACCACATCTTACAACGCTGTCGAGGCCGTTTTTGGCGCGATGGCGCGCGGCGATGCTTACAACTTTCCGGTGATCCGCGAAGACATCGGCTATGCCGACGCGCTTTACGGTTTCAAGTCGGGGTTTGATAAGGCGGGCCTATCGCTCGGCTTGAAATCCGGCGGTTACTGGCCGGGGAACGAGGCGAAAGGGTTAACCAACCATCAATCCTCGATCTTCTTGTTCAACGCTGACACGGGTCAGGTAAAAGCCATCGTTGGTGGCAATTATCTAACGGCAGTTCGCACGGCTGCGGCCTCAAGCGTTTCAATCCAGCACTTGGCCCGCAAGGATTCCAAGGTTCTGGGTATGATCGGCGCTGGCCACCAGTCCGCTTTCCAGATGCGCGCCGCAGTGGAGCAGCGTGATTTTGAAAAAGTTATCGGCTGGAACTACCATCCTGAAATGCTGTCGCGTTTGGCAGATGTGGCTGAAGAACTTGGCTTGCCATTTCAGGCTGTTAGCCTTGATGAACTAGGTGCGCAGGCGGATGTGATCATCTCCATCACGTCCAGTTTTGCCCCGATCTTGAAGGCCGCGCAGGTGAAACCCGGAACGCACATTGCATGCATGGGAACCGACACCAAAGGCAAGCAAGAAGTCGAATCTGCATTGGTTGCCAAAGCCACCGTGTTCACTGACGAGATCGCGCAATCGATCACGATCGGTGAATGTCAACATGCGGTTGCTGAAGGGTTGATTTCCGAAGATCAAATCAACGAAATCGGCGCTGTTATTAATGGCACGCACAACGGCAGAACCTCGGATGACGAGATCACGTTGTTTGATGGCACAGGCGTTGGCTTGCAAGATTTGGCTGTCGCAACGGCTGCCGTTGAACTGGCGATTGCGTCAGGCGACGCGATTGAAGTCGACGTTTAAATTATAATCGGAGCGCGTTTAGCGCTCCGACAATTTCCTTACCTAGACCGACAGATCGTCCAGCGTTTTCGTCAACTTATCAATCATTTCATCGATATGGGATTTCTCGGCGATAAACATCGGTGCAAGAATGCCCGTGTCTCCGGTGAATTTCACATGCATTCCGTTCCAGAACAGATCGCTTTGCGCACGGCCCCCACGTTGCCCCGGTTTACCGTTTGATTTTAGCTCCACCCCTGCCATCATACCGATTCCGCGAATGTCTTTGATCATCGGGTGATCTTTGAGCGTGTACACAGCATCAAGGAAATACGGCGTCATTTCAGCGGCGCGTTCAAACAGCCCTTCTTCCTCTAAGATCGCCAATGTTGACAATCCTGCGGCACAGGCTGCCGGATGTCCCGAATAGGTGTACCCGTGGAAAAACTCGATTGCGCCCGGCGCTGCTTGGTCGGAAATTACGTCGTATACCCTATCCGTCACCGCAACCGCACCCATCGGAATGGAGCCGTTGGTTAAGGCCTTGGCCATGGTCATAATGTCTGGTGTGACGCCAAATACATCGGTTGCGAACTTGTCGCCTAAGCGGCCAAATCCGGTAATAACCTCGTCGAACACCAGCAGAATGCCGTTCTCGTCGCAAATCTGACGTAGGCGATCCAGATATCCTTTGGGCGGGGCAAGAATGCCCGTGGAACCCGCGACGGGTTCGACAAAACATGCCGCAATCGTGTTGCCACCGTAATTTTCGACCATGCGCTGTAGGTCATTCGCCAGCTCAACACCACGTTCAGGTTGGCCGCGAACGAACAGTTCACCCTCGTCCCAAGTGTGGCGCATCATCACGACATTTGGCATAACTGACGGGAATGTTTTGCGGTTGTTAACCATGCCAGACAGGGAAATGCCGCCAATGTTAACACCGTGATAAGCCCGCTCGCGGCTGACAAAGCGACTGCGATCACAACCAAGCGCGGAGTGATAGGCCATCACCATCTTCAAAGCTGTATCGATTGCCTCTGAGCCGGAATTCACGAAGAACACATGGTTGAAATCTTCGGGTAACAGCCGCGCTACCTGTTCAGCCAACGCGAAGCTTAGCGGATGGCCGGACCCGAACGGGGCCACATAGGTGAAGTTTTGCATAGTCTTATGCACTGCTTCGATGATTTTGGG
Source organism: Paracoccaceae bacterium (assembly GCA_016765235.1). Taxonomy (GTDB): domain Bacteria; phylum Pseudomonadota; class Alphaproteobacteria; order Rhodobacterales; family Rhodobacteraceae; genus NORP23. Next base: position 8,471 of record JAESQH010000012.1, on the reverse strand, counting down.
ATGACTGTGGCCCGCCGGACTGCAAAACAGGCCGGATGACCCGTCAATGACCGTCCCGCCTTTGTGATCCGTCATATAAACACCGCTGGCGCTGGTGATCAGGCGCGGGTCTTTTTTGAAAGCTTTGTTATCTGTAAATGGAATCCAGTACTCTTCCATCGAATTTGATTGCACGTCGAAAGCCATCTTGCGTCTCCAATTATAAGTTGTCCGAGTGAAACTTTGATTTGACAGTAGGAGGGCTTTCAGGCTTCTAATACATCCAGATCATATCCAACATTAAGTCCAGTTAGGACGCCCATGGCCCTTGTCGAAGATGCGTTTTTCCTTGATCCGAATTTTCAGGGCAGTTTGCAAAAGCAAATCCAGCAGATCGTTGCGTCAGCCATTCTGGCTGGGCGCTTGCATCCGGGGGAAAAACTACCGTCATCCAGAAAGCTCGCCAAGCATCTGGGCATTTCGCGCATAACGGTGACGCTGGCGTATAATGAACTGGTTTCGGATGACTATATAACTTCTACCAACAGATCAGGGTTTTACGTTTCTGAAACCGCACCAAGCGCGCCATTGCAACCTATTCGCGGCGCGATGGTGGCGGATAAAGTTGACTGGTCGCAAGCCGTGCAACAGGATTTTACGGGTGGAAAACACGTCCATAAACCGGAGAATTGGCGCAGTTATCCATACCCATTTATATATGGTCAGCCGGACCCCACGCTGTTCAATCAAGCCAGTTGGCGATTGTGCGCACTGCAAGCTTTAGGGAAGAAAGAATTCGATAGCCTAACTTCGGATTACGCAGAACGGGACGACCCTGAACTGATTAACTTTATAGCAAGGAATTCCCTTCCAAGGCGCGGAATACTGGCCAAACCTGAACAAATTCTGGTAACTGTGGGTGCACAAAACGCTTTGTGGATGGTGGCACAAATATTGCTGAACCAGGACCGTGCGGCGGCTTTTGAGGATCCGGGGTATTATAGCTTGCGTGAAATCCTGCGATACACCGGTTGCACGCAATACCCCATAAAAATTGACGACGACGGCCTTCCGCCAGACCAATTGCCCGATAATTTCGATGTGCTATTCACCACACCCAGCCACCAATGCCCGACAACCACGACCATGCCAATGGCACGGCGTCATGAACTTTTGCGGTTGGCCCGTGAAAAGAATTTCATCATTGTTGAAGATGATTACGAATTCGAGATGAGTTTTCTTAAATCGCCTTCCCCTGCCCTCAAATCTCTGGATGAGGATGGGCGCGTGATTTACACTGGCAGCTTCTCCAAATCTCTGTTTCCGGGGCTGCGTCTTGGGTATCTGGTCGCCTCGGAACCGTTTATTCGACAAGCCCGGGCGTTGCGCTCCGCTGTTCTTCGCCATCCACCGGGGCATATGCAGCGCACGACCGCCTATTTTCTGGGTTTGGGGCATTACGACGCCATGATCAAACGTATGCGTAGTGTGTTTCATGAACGGCGTACCGTGATGGACGCGGCCCTAAAAGGCACCAGCATGGTTATTGCCGGCAGTGCATCTTTCGGCGCTTCAAGTTTCTGGGTGGAGGCGCCAGCGGACATTGATACCGAACTGCTCGCCGATAATTTGAAAAACCAAGGCGTGTTGATCGAAGCTGGTGCCCCGTTTTTTGAGAGCAACGACGCCCCGAAGAACTTCTTCCGGTTAGCTTACTCCTCGATTCCATCGGAGAAAATACCGGAGGGGATCAGGCGAATTGAACAAACAATCGTTGAAATGCAGTCTGGCTATAATTCTACATAAAACTGGCCCTATAACCTACCCTTCCGCTCGCCCATATTCGGCCCCAGCATTACAAACATCATCACAAGGATATCGCCATGAAAATGACCACAGAAGAGGCCTTCATCAAGGTTCTACAAATGCACGGGATCGACAATGCGTTCGGCATTATCGGTTCGGCCTTTATGCCGATTTCCGATTATTTTCCAGCGGCAGGGATAACCTTTTGGGACTGTGCCCACGAATATAGCGGCGGCATGATGGCTGACGGGTTCTCGCGCGCATCTGGAAAAATGACTATGGCGATTGCGCAAAACGGACCGGGCATTGCGAACTTTGTGACGCCTATCAAGACGGCATACTGGAACCATACTCCGATGTTGCTGGTAACGCCGCAGGCCGCCAACAAATCCATCGGACAGGGCGGTTTTCAGGAAGTTGAACAGATGCGCATGTTCGCCGATTGCGTGGCATATCAAGAGGAGGTCCGCGACCCCTCCCGCATTGCCGAGGTTTTGAACCGCGTTATCATGAAGGCCAAGCGCCTGTCTGCGCCCGCCCAAATCAACGTCCCGCGGGATATGTGGACGCAAGTGATCGACATCGCTATGCCCGCCATCGTGGACTTCGAGCGCCCCGCTGGTGGCGTTAATGCAATTTCCGAAGCGGCAAAACTGTTGTCCGAGGCCAAGTTTCCCGTCATTCTGAACGGTGCTGGTGTGGTTATTGGCGGCGCGATTGAGGCGTCCAAAGATCTGGCTGAACGTCTAACTTCACCGGTATGTTGTGGTTATCAGCACAATGATGCCTTCCCCGGATCACACCCGTTGTTCGCAGGACCACTGGGATATAATGGATCGAAAGCCGGTATGGAATTGATCTCCAAGGCTGACGTGGTGCTGGCGCTTGGGACACGGTTGAACCCGTTCTCAACCCTTCCCGGATACGGGATCGACTACTGGCCAACTAACGCGAAAATCATTCAGGTAGACATCAACGCCGACCGCATCGGCCTGAACAAACCCGTAACCGTTGGCATCGTCGGTGACGCCAAACGGGTGGCCGAGCAGATTTTGGCCCAGCTTTCCGACACAGCCGGTGATGCAGGCCGCACCGAGCGCCGCGATTTGATCGCAACCACCAAATCCGCTTGGGCACAAACTCTTACATCCATGGACCACGAGGATGACGACGAAGGCACGTCGTGGAACCAACGTGCTCGTAGCGATAAACCGGATCACATGTCGCCGCGCCAAGCATGGCGGGCGATACAGGCAGCCCTACCTAAAGACGCGATCATAAGCTCCGACATCGGCAACGCATGTGCCATCGGCAACGCCTATCCGACATTTGAAGATGGGCGAAAATATCTGGCTCCCGGCTTGTTCGGCCCTTGTGGTTACAGCTTTCCGGCCATTCTTGGGGCTAAAATCGGCCAACCGAATACGCCGGTTGTCGGATTTGCCGGTGATGGTGCCTTCGGGATTTCGATGAATGAAATGACGGCGTGTGGTCGTGATGAATGGCCCGCCGTCACTATGGTGATTTTCCGAAACTACCAATGGGGTGCCGAAAAACGCAACACGACCCTTTGGTACAATGATAATTTCGTCGGAACCGAGCTGGATTACGACGTCTCCTATGCTGGCATCGCCCAAGCGTGCGGCGTGACAGGAGTTGTCGCCACCACGATGGAAGGCCTGACAGATGTGCTTAACACAGCCGTGAACGCGCAAATGAACGAAGGTGTCACAACCTTCATCGAAGTGATGCTAAATCAGGAACTAGGCGAGCCGTTCCGGCGTGATGCAATGACGACCCCTGTCACGGTTGCCGGAATTAGCGGCTCCGATATGCGCCCGCAGAAAGTTTAACGGATGGCTGGCGACCCTTGGATTCTAACGTTGAATGCAGGGTCGTCCAGCCTGAAGTTTGCGGCTTTCACTGCCGATTGTATGAGGATTTCTAGTGGGCAAGTGACGTCTAGCCTTCAGGAGGCCTTGACCCAACTGAACATACCACACCCGCCTCTGGCCGTCGGCCACCGCGTCGTTCATGGTGGTTCACGCAATGCGCCCGCGCTGATTACACCACCGATCCGGTCCGAGATCGAAGCGAATGCCACGCTGGCCCCTCTTCACAACCCGCCAGCACTAAAGGTGATCGACGCGGTGCGAACGCTTTACCCAAACGTGCCCCAATATGCGTGTTTTGACACGGCGTTTCATGCAAATAATCCACCTGAAGCGACGACTATCCCGATCCCGCAATCGTTGCGCGATCAAGGGATCAAACGTTACGGGTTTCACGGCCTAAGTTATGCCTCCTTGGTGCGGCGCTTCGAACAAATCACAACCACCACGCTGCCCCGCCGCGTCTTGGCGTTTCATCTTGGGGCCGGAGCCAGCCTTGCGGCAATCGTTGACGGTGTAGGCGTGGCCAACACGATGGGGTTTTCGCCGATGGATGGGCTGGTTATGGCGACGCGTGCAGGCGCGATGGACACAGGTGTGGTGCTTCATTTGATGCGGGAACACGGCATGAGTTCTGATGCGATTGATCAGATGTTGAACCATGAAAGCGGATTGGCGGCGATGGCTGGTACTGCTGACATGAAGGCAATTTTGAATTCAAACAACCCAAGCGCCAAATTCGCTGTCTCGCATTATTGCTATTGGGTTAGCCGTCATGCCGGCTCGATGATTGCGGCGATGCAAGGCGTCGACGGGTTCATTTTCACGGGTGGAATCGGGGAAAACGCAGCGCAAATACGTGAACAAATTCTTAACCGCCTAAGCTGGGCCGGTGAGTTGCCCCACTGGGTAATTCCCGCCGATGAAGAAGGAGAGATCGCGCACGCGGCGCGACCTCTGATAAATTGAATTACGCCTTCACACGGGTCATTTTTGGGTCGTAAAGCGACCCAAGCCGTACATCGCATTTTATGCGCTCAGCGGCGACTTCCAATTCGTATGCGCCATCCATCACGAAATCGGTATCCACACCGTCAGGATTGCGAATGTACCCATAACCGATAGATTTGTTGATCGTATACCCGAACCCACCGCTTGTTAACCACCCTACCCGCTTGCCATTGCGATAGATGGTTTCGCGACCTAGAAGGACGATGTCGGGATCGTTGATCGTGAAACACGCCAACATCTTTTTAACACCACCAAGTTGCTGGGCAGCAATCGCATCACGGCCCTTGAATTTGATATCTTTACGCATTTTCACCGCCCACCCGAGGCCCGCCTCTATGGGTGTGTGATCCGGCCCAATGTCCGCCCCCCAAGCGCGGTACCCTTTTTCGAGGCGACAAGATTCAATGGCACGGTACCCGGCATTGATCAGGCCTTGTTCAGCGCCTGCTTTCATTACCGCGTTGTAAACTGTTGTCGCGTATTCAACGGGCAGGTGCAGTTCCCAGCCCAACTCTCCGACAAAGGTGACACGCAGGGCTTTTACGGGGCATCCTGCAATGCCGATGGTTTTGACGGTTCCGAACTTGAACCCCTCGTTCGTCACATCGCTACTGGTCACCTGTCCCAATATATTTCGTGCCTCTGGCCCCATTAGAGACAGCACCGATGTGGAGGATGTCACGTCGAATAGCTGGCAATTCATGCCCGCGGGAATGTTGCGTTTTATCCAGTTGAAGTCATGTGTCGCGAACCCGGTACCTGTCACGATGTAAAATTCATCCTCAGCGATCCGCGCGACGGTCAGATCACACTCGATCCCGCCCCTGTCGTTCAGCATTTGAGTGTAAACCAGCGAACCAACGGGTTTATCCACGTCATTCGCCGCGATCCAACTTAACGCCGCCGCCGCATCCGGGCCTTTCAGTGCATATTTAGCGAACGAGGATTGGTCGAACAGAACCGCCGCTTCGCGCACAGCCTTATGTTCGCGCCCAACTGCACCAAACCAATTCTGACGCCCAAAGCTATACACATCCTTCGGCGTTTCACCGTTCGCGATATCTGCGAACCAGTTCGGACGCTCCCACCCAAGTTTTTCGCCAAAACACGCGCCCTGCTCTTTTAAAACCTCATACAGCGGCGATTTCCGGCAAGGCCGCCCGCTTTCGTTTTCCTCAAACGGCCAACCCATTGTGTAATGCTTTCCATAGGCCTCAACCGTGCGGGTGCGAACCCAGTCGGTGTCGAAATGCGGGCTGCCGAAACGGCGGATGTCGGCGGACCATAGGTCATAGGGCGGCTCGCCCGCCTTTACCCATTCCGCCAGCGCCATCCCTGCCCCGCCACCTGCGGCAATCCCGAAAGCGTTGAAACCCGCACCGACAAAGAAGTTCTTCAACTCAGGTGCTTCGCCAATGATGAAGTTTCCATCAGGCGTAAAACTTTCGGGACCGTTCGTCAGGGTTTTGATCCCGACGTTTTCAAGTGCTGGAACGCGGTCCAACGACAGCTCCATAAGTTGTTCAAATTGATCGAAATTCGATTCCAGAAGGCTGTAATGAAACCCCTCAGGTATTCCNTTCACAGCCCAAGGAATCGGGTTGGGTTCATAGCCGCCCATCACCAATCCGCCAACCTCTTCTTTATAATACGTCAACCGATCCGGATCGCGCAGCGTTGGCAGGTTTTTCGGCATCCCCTCGATCACATCGGTAACCATATATTGGCGTTCCATCGACACTAATGGCACGTTCACACCAAACCGATTGGCAAAATCGCGTGTCCACTGGCCCGCACAAACAACGACAACCTCGCACTCAATCCGCCCGTGTTCGGTGATCACCGCTTTGATTTTACCCTTGTCGATTTCCAGGTCGATAACCTTGGTGTCCTCAAAAATTTGTGCCCCAGCCATCCGCGCGCCCTTCGCCAAGGCCTGCGTAATATCGGACGGGTTCGCCTGCCCGTCAGTTGGCATAAACGCAGCACCAATCACATCGTCGATGTTCATCAACAGCCACAGGTCTTGCGCCTCGCTCGGGGTCAGCAGGTCCATCTGTAACCCGAAAGAGTGCGCCGTGGAAGCTTGGCGTTTCACTTCGGTCCACCGTTCCTCATTGCAGGCAAGGCGCAGACCGCCGTTCATTTTCCAACCGGCTCCAAGGCCCGTTTCGGCCTCCAGTGATTTGTAAAGATCAACGGAATATCCCAAAAGCTGCGTGATATTCGCGTTTGAGCGCAATTGCCCCACCAACCCTGCTGCATGAAACGTCGTACCGGATGTCAGTTTTTTACGCTCCAGTAGAACGGTATCCGTCCAGCCAAGTTTCGCCAGATGATAGGCGGTGGAGCAGCCGATAATACCGCCGCCGATAATCACAGCTTTTGCTGTGTTGGGAAGTTCACGCATGGAGATCGCCTTACATTTGCTGGTAGGTTTTAAAGGTTTGTTGGAAGCGTTCACAGAAATCGGCAGTGTAGGCTTCGTAATCCACATCCAGTTTGGAGGTCGATTCCGACACCATGCTCCACATCGTTTCTCGTAACAAAGACGCGCATTTCATGGCGTGATATCTTTGTAGCAAGTCATCTGTGACGGGTTTATCAAAATAGGTTTCAAGGACCCAGATTTCCTGATCTGGCGATAACCCGTTATTTGATGCCAATCCACCGAGATCAAACAAAGGGGAGTTATACCCCGCATAATCCCAATCTATCAGCCACAATCGATTCCCATCATCAAGGATATTTTCCGCGAGCAGGTCATTATGCCCGAAAACCATATCAAACGGTCCGGCATCGGCCTCAAGTCTATTTCCGATAGCGCAAAGTTCGGGAGCAAGTCTTGCATACCGGCTGCCGGTTTCTTGCAATTTCGCCGCGTAGTCGCGGATCACGTGGTACACCCAAAAGACCAAAACAGGGCCACGCAGGTGCGTCGGAATATCCACGTGGCATGACCGCACCAACGGCACGATTTTCTCCAGGTTATGTTGCTGGCGAACATCGATAGACGCAAAAGTTTTGCTTTCTACAAACTCCAGTACCGTCAAGCCGTCTTGCGTGTAAACCACTGCAGGCGACAGCCCCGCTGCGTGGGCCGCACGACTGGCGGCAAGTTCGTTGAAACGCATAACGTGATGTTCGACTATGTCTTCGCCGAGGCGTGCGACGTATTTGCCTGCTCCATCCTCAACTATATAGTTGAAGTTGGTGCGCCCGCCCGCGAGTGGTGTAATTGTTATTTCGCCCTGCCAAAAAGGCAGTCTACGAATACGCTCTAGCCCGGAATCTTGCACTTTTTTTCCTCCGCTCACCTATAGGCGAACTTGATGCCAGATTCTGGCAATGTCAATTTGTTCGTAAAGGCCCAAAAGCGCACCATTACTCCGGCCATAAAATTGACCATGTTGCCATCCCGAGATGGATTAGACAGACAAATCAATATGGCTACCAAAAGCCCACTCTCTTTGGTAATAAAATTCTCCAAAAAGAGCAAGAAAGGTAGGGCGCCCGTAACGGTCAACTGGTCGTTCCATTTTTTGAGAGGTAACAATGAAAAAGAAACTACTGCGGCAGTCGCAGGCGTAGCTCTAATGGGCACGGCAGCAACAGCACAAACAGAGCTAGAAATGACGTCGGCATTCGGTAAAGACTTACCAATCCTTGGTGTCCGTAGTCAGAGTATTTGGAACAGATTAGGCTTTAGAATAAGAGAGTATCTGCCTCATCAGTTGGGTTATATTAGGCGGCGACTTTGCGGTGTTGCAAGCGTCGCGTTTG
>JAESQH010000011.1 GCA_016765235.1 Paracoccaceae bacterium | reverse complement strand
GCGGTAGGCTGGTCGGATATTCCGGCGGACCTTTCCGATTTGGCGGCTCTGAAACGGCTTTCAAGCCATCTGCCAGCACAAGCCACCATCATTTCGTCAGACTTGATCCGCGCGAGCGCAACCGCCGATGCGATTCAGGGCGGGCGCAACCGCCTGCCAAACTCCGCGATCCTGCGCGAAATGAATTTTGGCGATTGGGACGGTCAACTATTCCCCGACATTGCGAAATCCGATCCTGAAACCAGCCGGAAATTCTGGGAATCGCCCGGCGCGACCTCCCCGCCGAATGGTGAAAGCTGGTATAATTTATCCGCGCGAATTTCTAGCGCAGTCGATGAAATAATCACTGATCACGGCGTTGGCGACATTGTTATTGTCGGTCACTTCGCTGCAATCCTGACCGCCCTGCAACGCGCCAGCGGGATGAGCGCGAAGGCAGCGTTCTCCTTTAAAATCGACAACCTCTCGGTTACGCGGCTGGATTATTTGCACGCCTCGCAGTCGTGGCGCGTGCATGGCGTAAATCACCTGCCTTGATATAACACATCCCGTTTTCTGATTGGACGTTGGCTACGACCACGCGTAAGCAGTAAAAAAACAGGAGTTAATATGACGTATTCTATAGCAATCGGCGACAGAACATATTCCAGCTGGTCTTTGCGCGGTTGGTTACTTTTCGCGAAATTCGACATTCCGGTGGATGTTGTAACGGCCCGATTGTATTCGCCAGAATTCACCGACGTGTTGAAAAAATTTGGCGGCGGGCGATTGGTGCCTGCTGTTCGATTTGATGCCCCCAGCGGGCCCGTGATTGTAACCGATACATTGGCCATCGCCGAAACGTTGACCGAGCGCCACCCCGACAAAACCATGTGGCCCCAAAACCCAGCCGCGCGAGGCTTCGCACGTTCGATCACTGCCGAAATGCATTCCGGTTTCGGCGCGCTCCGCAACGATTGCGCGATGAACCTGCATCATTGCTACAAAGGCTTCACCCCTTCGGATCCGGTTCTGGCTGATGTCGCCCGTGTCGAGAAAATCTGGTCCGAGGCTCGATCACGTTGGGGCACCTCTGGCCCATGGCTTTTGGTGAATACTCCATCGCAGATGCCTTTTACGCCCCGCTCGCGACGCGGTTGTTGACCTACGGTTTACCGATGAGCGTGCTTGCCAGTGATTACGTAAATACGACCGTAAACGACGCAGCGTTCAAAACTTGGCGCGCAGACGGGCTGGCTGAAAACTACGTCCAGCCAACTTACGATATGGATCTGGAAAAGGTTCCTTGGCCAAATGTCTAAAAATTAACGAATAATAAATGGTTAATGCGCGACAAGTGTTCTTTTAGGAACAGGAGTCCCCATGATCGCGCGTGCTTACACTGTGGCCTTTCAAGGCGTTGAAGCCAGGCTGATCGAGGTGCAATGCTCGCTCGCACCCGGGATTCCGGCGTTCAATATGGTTGGGCTGCCTGATAAGGCGGTCTCGGAATCAAAAGAACGGGTGCGGGCGGCGATAACTGCGATGGGGCTGGCGCTGCCTGCCAAGCGGATCACGATCAACCTTTCGCCTGCCGATTTGTTGAAGGAGGGTTCGCATTTTGACCTACCCATAGCGATGAGCCTGCTGGCCGCGATGGATATCTTGCCAAAAGAAGAGGCCGCGCGGCAGGTTTGCCTNGGGGAGNTGTCNCTCGACGGAACCTTGGTGCCCGTGGTTGGCGCATTNCCCGCCGCGATGGCTGCNGCCGAAGCGGATTTNGGGNTGATTTGCCCTAAAAACTGCGGGCCNGAGGCNGCGTGGGTTGGTGCNGTNCAGGTGATCGCGCCCAATTCNCTGTTAGATTTGGTTAACCATTTTAACGGGCGCAAAGTATTAACNGCGTCTGAACCCGGCGAGGTTCACACNGAGNTNTCNANNCGNGATCTNCGGGATGTCAAAGGACANGAAAAAGCCAAGCGCGCGATGGAGNNTGCAGCGGCTGGCAGGCACCATTTCTTTATGATTGGCGAACCGGGGGCCGGTAAATCCATGCTCGCCGCCCGTTTGCCCGGAATTTTACCGCCACTTGACCCGAAGGAGGCGCTGGAANCCTCGATGATCCACTCGCTGGCGGGGATGCNGAAAGAAGGTGGCATTTCGCGAACGCGACCATTTCGCACGCCGCATCACACGGCTTCAATGGCGGCGATTGTGGGCGGTGGGCGCAACGCCAAACCGGGGGAAATTTCGCTGGCGCACAACGGGGTGTTGTTTCTGGACGAGTTCCCCGAATTCGCCCGCGCCGTTCTGGAAACCCTGCGCCAACCCGTAGAAACCGGCGATGTAGTAGTGGCGCGCGCGAATGCTCATGTGCGATATCCGTGCAAATTCATGCTGTTAGCGGCCGCGAACCCTTGCAAATGCGGGTTTTTGACGGATCCGGAACGGGCCTGCGCTCGTGTTCCACTTTGCGGCGATGAATATCTGAGCCGGATTTCAGGGCCGTTAATGGACCGTTTCGACATTAAAATCGAAATTCCACCGGTCGAAGTTTCAGATCTGTCGCAACCGCCACCCAAAGAAGGGTCAGCGGATATTGCAGTTCGGGTTGCCCAAGCACGCGACATTCAACGAGAGCGNTTCGCGGAGTATGACGGCATGACAACGAATTCGGACGCGGANGGGACGCTGTTGGAAACGATTGCGGAACCCACAACCGAGGGTCGCAAACTGCTTGGTGATATGGCGCAACATTTTCGGATGAGTGCGCGGGCCTACCACCGGATTTTACGTGTCAGCCGGACGATTGCGGATTTGGAGGGGGAGCGGATCGTTCAGCGTCANCATATTGCGGAATCTGTCAGCTACAGGTTCTACCGTGAATCCGCGTCTGGGCGGGCGAAATTGGGTTAACGACCTTTGAAAACCGGATCACGCTTTTCGGATAGCGCAGCGAGGCCTTCGCGATGATCTTTTGANGCGAAGCACTGTGCAACTCGTTGGTTTGCTGCGTCAGTGTCTAAAGTATTGCGACTGATTTCCAGAATGGTGCGCTTCATGCCTTGAACGGCGAGTGGTGCGGCGTGGTTAATAGTATCTGCAAGGGCATCAACTCGTTCGCGCAATTCATCGGGCTCTACGAGAAAATCGAGAAACCCGNTATCGAGAAGCGCTCGGNCGTTAAACTTTTCAGCAAGCAAAAATACGCGCCGCGCAGTTTGAGGGCCGAGTTTCTGGACATACCGCGCAATTCCCGCAGCGTCATAATGCACCCCGATTTTTGCCGCCGGAACGAACATTTTCATGCCTGTAACACCAATGCGAAAGTCACAAGACAACGCCAATTCGACTCCACCACCGTAAACCCCACCATTCAGGGCGCAGATTGTTGGAGTGCGGAAGTTTTCGACAGCATCACATAGGGCGGTCAGTGGATTGTTTGACCAATCCCCACTTCCAACATCGCCGAGCGATACGCCGGAGCAGAAACTTTTACCCGTTCCTGTCAAAACCAGCACACGAATATCGCTGGCAGTCCATTTTGCCAAAGTCGCACGAATATCGTCCATCGCTTCGAGCGTTAAGGCGTTGTGAACCTTTGGGTTGTTCAGCATTATTCGCCCAATGCCGTTTACTAAAGTTGCCTCGATCACAGATCAAAGCTTGCGAATAATGGCGCGTGGTCGGACGGGCGTTCCCAACCGCGGGCGTCGCGCAATAATCGGCTGGAATGCGCTGTGTTCGAAATGTCATCCGTGGCCCAAATGTGGTCGAGTCGACGGCCTTTGTCTGCCGCATCCCAATCCTTGGCGCGGTAGGACCACCAACTGTAAAACTTGCCGTCGGGGATGTCTTGTCGCGTAATATCCACCCAGTTTCCGGCATTTTGCGCAGCAGTTAGGTGTTCTACTTCGATGGGCGTATGGCTAACGACCTTCAAAAGTTTCTTATGATCCCAAACATCGTCCTCCAAGGGGGCGATGTTCAGATCGCCGACGAGGATGGATTTTTTTGGCGCTTCACTCTGAAACCAGTCCCGCATTTCGGTTAGGAAATCGAGCTTGTGGCCGAATTTCTCGTTCTTCTCGCGATCTGCTTCATCGCCACCTGCTGGAATGTAATAGTTGTGAATGGTTACGCCGTTTTCCAACCGACCTGCAACATAGCGGGCATCGCCCTTTTCGCAAAAATTACGGTGTCCCGCATCTTCCATCGGCAAGCGGGAAAGAATGGCTACGCCATTATACCCTTTTTGCCCGCGTGCGATCAGGCTGTACCCCAATGCGGCGAAATTTTCGGTCGGGATTTTGTCAGTCGGGGATTTGCATTCCTGAAGGCACAGCACATCTGGCGCTTCCTCGGTCAGCAGTTTCAAAACCAGCGGTTCGCGCAAGCGGACAGAGTTGATGTTCCATGTGCAGACAGTAAGGGCCATAATTCTCTCCGAGTAATTTGCGCTGAGTCTACCTTAGCGGCCTCCGACCACAAGCCAAAAAAAGACCCGCTACGATTAACGCAGCGGGCTCAAGTCTCAGGGAGGAATTCTTAGGAGGCGAGGCGATAACCGCCGCTCTCCGTAACTAATAGACGTGCGTTGGATGGATCAGGCTCGATCTTTTGGCGCAGGCGATAGATGTGCGTTTCCAGCGTGTGCGTGGTGACGCCAGCGTTATAGCCCCACACTTCGTGCAGCAGAACATCGCGGGCGACGACTGCATCATTGGCGCGATACAGGAATTTCAGGATGTTGGTTTCTTTTTCCGTCAGGCGAATTTTCTTTTCGTCGTCATCCAACAGCATTTTGGCGGCGGGTTTGAACGTATATGGCCCAATGGTGAAAACGGCATCTTCGGATTGTTCGTGCTGGCGAAGCTGGGCGCGGATGCGGGCCAGAAGCACGGGGAATTTGAAAGGCTTAGAGACGTAGTCGTTTGCACCGGCATCCAGACCAAGAATGGTATCGGAATCCGTTGTATGGCCTGTCAGCATCAAAATCGGGCTTTTAACACCTTGTTTACGCATTAGGCGGCACAGTTCGCGGCCATCCATATCGGGTAGGCCGACATCGAGGATGATCAGATCGTAAAGCGCCTCTTTAGCCTTTTTTAACCCTTCCGCACCGGTTCCGGCCTCGAATACATCGAACTCGTCTGTCATTACCAATTGATCGGCGAGGGCTTCGCGTAGGTCTTCCTCGTCATCGACCATTAATATTTTCTTAATGCTACTCATTTTCCGACTCCTTCGTGCGGTGTCCTTCATATTTGTTGCGAAAAGGGCTTGGTTGCAAGGGTTTGCGCCTCCCGCTCACACAGGCGTGTCACTTTTGCGGGAAATGTTTCAATTCCGGTAGCTAAGGGATATATGAATGAAAAGAACTGAAACATTTCTGGCCGAATCTCATGACCCTAGCCTTAACCCGAGAGGAACGTATCGCCCGAATGGGTAGTGATATCCGTATCGGCGTACCTGTCGCCGTATTCGACGGGGATAACGGAGCGTTGGTTCTGGCGGCCGAGGCGGTCAGTGCGGAGCGATTAGCCGATCTGCGTGGCATGGCCGGAATCGTGGAGATGGCGATTACATTGCGTCGCGCAACGACCTTGAAAACTGCCGCTTACGACGGGGACGTGGCACGGATTGTCATTCCTGCGGATGCGGGGATTGCTTGGGTGTATGCGATGGCGGACCCGTCGCAGGATTTGGCCTCGCCGATGAAAGGGCCGTTTCAGGCGATCCGTGGAGCTGGCGCTGATATTCACCGCGCTAGTATCGCATTGGCCAAACGGGCGCGTTTGTTGCCTGCCGCGGTTGTTCTATCACTTGGGCGCGATCATGCGGAATCTTTGGCGAAGAAACACAACTTGAACCGGATCGAAGCGGCGGACCTGCTGGGCATGGACGAAGTTTCCGCGTTGAGGGAAGTTTCCGCCGCCCGAGTTCCGCTTGCGGTTTCTAAACAAGGGCGCGTACGTGTTTTTCGCCCTCGTGATGGGGGCGAGGAACACTATGCTATTGAAATCGGCAACCCTGACCGCGCAGTTCCTGTTCTGTCACGCCTACACTCGGCTTGTTTCACGGGTGACCTTTTGGGGTCGTTGAAATGCGATTGTGGCCCGCAATTGCGCGCCGCACTTGCGCAGATTGGCGAAGAGGGTGCGGGTGTTCTGCTATATATGAACCAAGAGGGGCGCGGGATTGGGCTTGCCAATAAAATGCGGGCTTATGCTTTGCAGGATCAGGGATTTGATACGGTCGAGGCGAACCATCGACTGGGTTTCGAGGATGACGAGCGCGATTTTCGGCTAGGAGCCGAAATGCTGAAGGCGATGGGCTTCAAGGCAGTTCGGTTAATGACGAATAATCCGGCGAAGGTTGCAAAGATGGAAACTTCCGGTGTTAAAGTGGTTGAACGCGTACCGCTAATAGTTGGGGAAAACCCACATAATGCTGAGTATCTTGCCACTAAAGCCAAAAAGAGCGGTCATTTGCTGTGATAACTATTGAACACCTGACAAAGGCCGTTCGGGCGGGGCCATCGGGCGGTTCGTCTGACTATGACCTGAACCCGACCATCAAAGCGGCACTGCCGGAACGATCACTGCGCCCCGCGGCGGTTCTTATTCCGCTGATCGAGCGGCAAAATGGTTGGCAAGTGATCCTGACCAAGCGAGCCTCTCATCTAAAGCATCATGCGGGACAGGTTTCCTTCCCCGGGGGGAAGGTCGAGGCGGGCGAAACCGTTGGGGCTGCTGCATTGCGCGAGGCCGAGGAAGAAATCGGCTTGTCAGCCAGCGGTGTTAGAATGCTCGGTTCGCTTGACATTCATGAAACGGTTACAAACTTCACGGTGACGCCATTTGTTGGGCTGGCGAGTGACTTTCGGCCAGTGATTGACGCGGGCGAGGTTGAGGAAGTGTTCGAAGTGCCGCTCGACTTTCTGATGACGGCTGCGAACATGTCCATTCAGGGGCGAAACTGGCAGGGGCATCGGCGGCAGTATTACACCATTCCTTACGGCCCCTATTATATATGGGGCGCAACGGCGCGGATGATTAAGGTTCTGGCGGATAGGGTGGCGCAATGCGCGTAGCGGGCGATTGGCTGACATCATCGGATACGCAAGCCGTGTTGGGGATGCTGACGGACGCCGGCCATCTTGCATATGCTGTGGGTGGTTGTGCCCGAAACGCGCTTTTGGACGTTCCGGTTGCGGATGTGGACATTGCGACCAGTGCGCTGCCTGAAGAAGTAGTGCGGTTGGCGCAGGAGGCTGGCTTGAAGGCTATACCGACCGGCCTTGAACACGGGACAATAACCGTGGTCAGCGACGGAGAACCGTTTGAAGTTACGACTTTTCGCAAAGATGTTGATACCGATGGACGGCGTGCCGTTGTGTCTTTTTCGGATAACATTTCAGATGATGCCGTTCGGCGTGATTTCACCGTGAATGCGCTTTATGTGGAGGCGGATGGGACGTTGCATGATCCGCTTGGTGGATTGCCTGACATAAAGGCGGGACGGATCAGGTTTATCGAGGATGCGGCGCCGCGGATTGAAGAAGACTATCTGCGGATCTTGCGGTTCTTCCGGTTTACGGCGTGGTATGGCGACCCGAGCGCGGGACTGGATGCTGAAGGGTTGGCTGCGTGTGCCACGCATGTTGACGGAATTTCGAAGTTGTCGAAAGAACGGCTGGGGGCGGAAATGAAAAAACTGCTGGCGGCACCCGACCCTGCCCCGGCATTGGCGGCGATGTTTGCGAGCGGGGTATTGGCGCAGATACTGCCCGGCGCCGATCCGCAATACGTGGCACCGCTTGTGCATTTGGAGCAGGCTGCTGACATTCCCCCGAGATGGCAACGTAGAATGGTCGCGATGGGCGGGGATGATCATGCGAAACGGTTGCGACTTTCCAAGGCGGAAGCGAAGCAGTTGTATGGGGTGAACGCTGCGATGCAATCGGGCGAGCCGGCCAAGGTTATGGCTTATCATTTTGGGGCAGACGCTGCGCTGGATGCCAAGATGATCGAGGCGGCTACGCTTTCTTCACCGTTACCGGATGCGTTGAGCGAACATATCGCGGAAGGTGTTAACGAGAAGTTTCCAATTAAAGCGGTAGATTTGCTTGACCGTATAGGTGTCGGACCTCAGTTGGGCGCGGAACTTAAACGGCTGGAAAACCTGTGGGTAAACGCCGGTTTCAAACTTAGCAAAAAGGAGCTGTTGCAGAGTTGACAGCCACTGTCGCTTCTGAAAGGGTCATAAACTATGACCTAATGGATTGATGCTATGCCAATAGATTCCCTAATTGCGCTTTTCGGTATTCTGCTGGCAGCCACATGGACGCCCGGCCCAAATAATTTGATGCTCGCGTCTTCCGGCGCAACATTTGGCTTGCGGGCAACTGTTCCGCATATCGCGGGCGTGTTTATCGGCTTCGGGTTTATGCTGTTTATTGTCGCGTTGGGCTTTGGTGAAGTGTTTGAACGGCTGCCCGTATTGCGAGGCGTTCTTCGCTGGGTCGGCGCCGCACTGCTGTTTTGGGTCGCATGGCGGATCGCGAATACCAAAGCGCCGGGGGAACCGGGGGCGCGAACCAAACCGTTTACATTTATCCAAACCGCCGCTTTTCAATGGGTAAACCCAAAGGGTTGGGCGATGTGCGTTGCGCTGGTCAGTCATTTCATGGGTGGTGAAAGCTCGATCATGATTGCGGGGATTCTGGCGGGTGTGTCAATGATCATCGGGTTGACGTCGGCACTTGGATGGGCCGCGTTTGGCGAGTTTTTGCAACGTTGGCTGAAATCTTCACGGCACTTGAAAGTGTTCAATATGTCGATGGGCGGAGTTATCGTCGTGGGCGTGACTTTTGTCCTTTGGTCAGGGCTGGGCACATGATTTTTGATCCTC
>JAESQH010000168.1 GCA_016765235.1 Paracoccaceae bacterium | reverse complement strand
ATCGCAGCGGTCGGTTACGGATACCCTGAGGTAGCTTACCTCCCGCGCGAACGGGTCGACTAATTTTGGCATGTGTAACATGGGTGTTCCTGTTGTTTCAAACCTGAAAATAGCGCTCAATACGCGGCGTTACAAGGGTAATCGCTTGGGTTCTGTCCGCCTTTTGATAAAGTGATCGCGAATAATAAGGAATTGTGGATGCAAGTCGAAAATTTAGTAGCATGGTCAGGCACTTGGGAAGAAATGCGGGCGGGATTTCGTTGGCCAACGCCTGCCCGCTACAACATCGCGGATCAAATCTGTGAGCGCTGGGCGCGAGTGGAGCCTGACCGCCATGCGATGACCTATATGGATGCGGATGGCGGTTTGCAGGATTATACCTATCAGCAACTGGCGCGCCTATCTTCGCAATTGGCAAATACGTTGCGGGCGCGGGGCTTGGGGCAAGGTGATCGCTGTGCCGTCCTGCTGCCCCAAACGCCCGAAACGGTTTTGACGCATCTGGCGTGTTATAAACTGGGCGCAATCGTTGTGCCGCTGTTCACTTTGTTTGGCGAGGATGGGCTGCAGTATCGGCTGGGAAATGCCGGTGCTAAGATCGTTGTGACAGACACTGCGAACTTGGCCAAGGTGTTGAAAATTCGCGATACCCTGCCGGAACTTGAGGCGATTTACTGTATTGATTCAGCCGAGGCGCTGGATTTCTGGGCCGATCTTGGTCGTGCATCCGATCAGATCGAAATGGCGGATACGGGGCTAAATACGCCCGCGTTTATCAGCTACACCTCTGGTACAACCGGCCCGCCAAAGGGCGCGTTGCATGGGCATAAAGTGTTGCTTGGGCATCTGCCTGGCGTCGAGACGCACCATAACTTCTTGCCCCAAAAGGGTGATTGCCTTTGGACCCCTGCGGATTGGGCGTGGATGGGGGGGCTGACGAACGTGATGATGCCTGCGCTGCATTACGGTGTTCCGTTGGTGGCGCACCGGATGTCGAAGTTTGAGCCGGACAAGGCGTTCTGGTTGATGCGAAAATTGGGGGTGCGTAATACGTTCCTGCCGCCAACCGCGCTGAAATTGATGCGTCAAGCGAGTGAACCTGAACCGCTTAATTTGCGAAGTGTCGGGTCTGGTGGAGAGTCGCTCGGTACAGAACTGCTCGATTGGGGCCAGCGTGTTTTAGGCGTGACGATCAACGAATTTTACGGCCAAACCGAATGCAATCTGGTGCTGGGAAATTGCGTCGATGCGTTTGAGCCGCGCCCTGGCTCGACCGGAAAACCGGTTCCTGGACACGACGTTGCAATTATTGATCCTGCGGGAAATGTGCTGCCTGCGGGGGAGGAGGGAGAGATCGCGGTGCGCCGCCCCGACCCCTCCATGTTCCTAGAATACTGGAAGAACCCCGAGAAAACCGCCGAAAAGTTCGTTGGTAACTGGATGCTGACAGGCGATATAGGCACGATGGACGAAGACGGGTATTTCCACTTTTCGTCCCGCACGGATGACGTGATCACTTCGTCCGGTTATCGCATTGGCCCTAGCGAAATTGAAGATTGCCTCGTTGGCCACGACGCCGTTCTGATGGCGGCGGTGATCGGTGTGCCGGACCCTGTGCGCACCGAAATTGTCAAGGCGTTCGTTGTCTTGAACGGCGAAGCCAGCGAGGCGCTGAAAGCGGAGCTGGTCTTACGGGTGCGCGAAAAAGTCTCACCGCATGTTGCGCCGCGCGAGATTGAATTCATTGATTGCTTGCCAATGACCGCCACCGGTAAGATATTACGTCGAGAGCTAAAAGAACGGGGATAACCCAATTTATTAATGTATTTGGCGGAAATTGATGGAGACCACTTTATTAATTGCCCTGATCGGCGTGCTTGGTATCGGCTCGCAATGGCTGGCATGGCGCTTGCAACTACCGGCAATCGTGCTGATGCTGGCAGCGGGGATATTCGCTGGGCCGGTAACTGGCTGGGTGAATCCGGAAGTAGATTTTGGCGATTTGTTTCGCCCGATGGTCGCCGTCGCCGTTGCGTTGATACTGTTTGATGGCGGAATATACTTAAAGTTCAAAGCATTACGCGATGCAGGGCCGGCCGTGAAACGCCTTGTGTTGTTCGGCGCACCGTTGGATTGGATATTTTCGACACTTGCGGCGCGGTATGGTGCCGGTTTGGGATGGGAAGCCTCGGTCATTTTTGGCGGCATCCTGATCGTCACTGGCCCCACCGTGGTCACGCCATTGCTGCGCAAAGCCCGCTTGTCCAAACGGCCAGCAGAGATTTTGCGCTGGGAAGCAATCGTTAACGTCCCCGTTGGTGCGTTGGCTGCCGTTCTGGCCTTCGAGGGTGTCATGGCGTTGCACGGCGAAGGCGAGAACATCGAAATCAGTCAATTTCTGGCGCTGGGCATATTTCTAGCGACTGCGGTGGGATTCGTTGCCGGCAAGGCGCTGGTGCTAAGTTTTTCACGGGGCTGGGTGCCGGAATATATGAAAGTACCCGTGCTGTTCACATTGATATTGGGCGTATATGCCCTGACCAATAATGTCTTGGACGAAAGCGGATTGCTGGCGGTAACGGTGATGGGCTTCGTGGTTGGCAACGCCCGTTTGCCAGTATTGCGCGAACTGAAACGGTTCAAAGAACACATAACGGTTATCCTCGTTTCAGGCGTATTCATCTTGCTGGCGGCGTCTATGAAATGGGGGATGTTATCGCAACTTGATCTAAGCGCATTGATTTTCGTTTTGCTAATCATGTTTATCGCTCGCCCGGCCGCCGTGTTTTTATCGCTAATCGGAACCGGCATTCCGTCCAAAGAGAAACTGCTCGTCGCATGGATTGGGCTGCGCGGCGTGGTGGCGGTCTCGGGCCTGTTTGGGGCGCGGTTGGTGGATGTTGGCATTGCGGACGGGCAATTGCTGGTCCCGCTGGCTAAAACATTAAAGGACGCCGAGATTCCAGTGTTGATAGCCGCGCGTAACTGGTGGCGGCTTCGCAATGCGCGCAATCAGGGTATCCCCGTTTATTACGGTGAAATCCTGTCCGAAGCGGCGGAGCATTCCGTTGATTTGCATCATTACGGCGCTTTGTTGGCGGTGTCGGACAACGATGATTACAACGCGCTGCTTTGCGCTGATCTGGCACCGAAATTAGGGCGTAGTAACGTGTTTCAAATCGACCGACACGAAGGCAGTTTGCGCGACAGTGATCTGCCAGTCGCCATCGGCGGACGAACCTTGGCGCGCGGGTGCCCGTTTGAATATTTTACCAGAAATTACGCCGATGGGTGGGGGTTCAAGCTGACCAATATCAGTGATGGCGACCGTATATTGGCGTTTCAACAAGCTCGCGAGGGTGGGTGAATGGCTGCACTTCTGACAAATCGGCACGCGAGAGTGATGGCGACGGCGCCTTCTGCGATTGTCGGAATGATACGGTTTTCGATTGTGCTACGGGAATCCAATTTTTTCCCGCCGCTGTCTGGCAAGGATTACATTGAGCGAAAAGCGCTGATTTTTGACGGTGCCCGACTGCAACGCCGGTTTCAGTTGTTCGAGGATATTTGCCTGCCCAGTTTAACCGCGCAAAGCGATCAGAATTTCAATATGATGCTGATGACTTCCCGCGATCTTCCGGTTTGGGCGCATGATCGCTTGATGAATTTGGTCGGGGATTTGCCCAACGTTTATGTGCGTGCTTACCGCCCGTTGGCCAGCATCCAGCGGATTTTCAAACGATCTGTTTTCGAAATGCTTGACCCAAGCGCAGATATAACCGCGAATTTTCGTCTGGACGACGATGATGCGTTGGCCAGCGACTATATAGAACGGTTGCGAACGCACATGCTGCCTGAAAACATGGGGAAGATTGTGACATTCTCGCATGGGCATCAGTTGTCGCTTTCTGACGATGCGTTGCAGATTTACGCTGATAACCGCGATTGTGGCTCCGCTGGTCTGGCCCTTGTTCAGGAAGGTCGTGTCATGTCTATCCCTGATACCTTAACCATTCATTGTCTTGGTGGTCATCAGAAAGTTGGGCGGTTCGCGCCTGTAATCAGTGATGCTACCGACCGGATGTATGTCCAGACGGCAAACGGTGCGAACGTAACCGGGCGGCGCGGTGACGGTACAGTTCCAGCGATTTCGGTCAGAGATTTGGCTGAAAAGTTAATTGCGAAATTCCCGCACCTAGATGCCGAAACGCTTAAACGTTTACATGTTGTTTACCCGTGACTAGCCCAGTTTTCGGGTGGCATCACGCAGCGCAAAAGGTTTCATTTTTTCGCCATGCTCGGCAATGAACGCTCGCACGCGGTCCGGGTCGTGTCCAGACAGGCTGCGCAGCCACCACGCCACGGATTTCTGGATGAACCAGTCGTGATCTTCGGTGTATGTCGCGGCCCAGCCCAGAATACGTTCGCGAATGGCGCGGTCGCCCTCGTCAAGGTGGTTTTGCTTGGTCCACGGTAATGTCATAACCATTGCCGCGCGCCGGACCCACATGTTGTCGCTGGTCGTCCACTGCTCCACTTCATCAAGGCGGGCAGGGTTAGCGATTAGGCGTCGCGACCCCGCCGAACACGCATGATCGGCAAGCGCCCAAGCATCGAAATCCTCAACCCAGCGGGTGATCTCCTCCCAAACGGTATCGTCAGGGCGAATGCGCGCTTGTGTTAACAGTTTTGCGGCGGCGATACGGGCCTCGTGAACATTGCTGTCCCACAAAGTGCTGGCGATTTGCAACCGCCCCTCAAGGTCGGTATCTGCCCGCCATTTTTTGCACAGCTCGTAAATGTCAGGATTTGCAACGCCGAAATAGGGGCGCTCGACCTTATGATATTTCGCCATCTCCGCCGCTTTTTGGGGGTTGGCAAGCGCTTCAAGCTGCTCCAACGGTGTCATTTCTTTGCCACCTTAGCAGCTTTGAGCCTGTCCATCATGCGTTTCCCTAGGCCCGGTTTGATCACCAACCGCGCGCGAGCGATAGCGAGCGCGCCTTCGGGAACGTCAGAAGTAACTACCGAGCCCGTCGCCACAAACCCGTCGTCCGCGATACTGACAGGGGCCACCAATGCCGAATTGGAACCGATAAATACCCGCTCACCGATTTCTGTGTGGTGCTTGTTAACCCCGTCATAATTGCAAAAAATCGTGCCCGCCCCAATATTGGAGCCAGCCCCAATTCGCGCATCACCGACGTAGGATAAGTGATTAACTTTCGCCCCCGCCTCGATTTGTGCGGATTTGATTTCAACGAAATTACCGACTTTCGCCCCTAGATCAAGTTCTGCACCGGGGCGCAGGCGGGCATAGGGGCCGACGATACATTCGCGTGCGACGTGGCATCCTTCAAGGTGGCTGAAAGCGCGGATCGTGGCGCCGGTCTCGATTGTCACGCCAAGGCCGAAAAACACGTTCGGCTCAACTATTGTGTCGCGGCCGATATGGGTGTCAAAGGCGAAATGAACGGTTTCCGGCGCACTTAGGGTCACGCCGTTTTCCATAGTTTCTATGCGGGCGGATTGTTGGAAAGCCGCTTCGGCTTCTGCCAGATTCTGGCGCGAGTTGACGCCCATCGTTTCGGACTCCGAACAAGTGATCGTGGTGCAGGGCAGATCGCGTGCGCGGGCGATTTCGATAATGTCCGTTAAATACACCTCGCCATTGGCGTTGTCGCGACCGACTTCGTCGAGCAGCGAAAACAGCAGGTCGGCTGGGGCGCAGATGACACCTGAATTGCACAATGTGATTTGCAGTTGTTCCGACGTGCAATCCTTGGCTTCTATGATGGCTTCCAGACTGTCGCCGTCCATTTGCAAACGACCGTATCCGCCCGGGTTGGCAGCCTCGAAACCTAGAACCACGACTGCGCTTTGTGCCCGTGCCGCCAACATTTTTTGCAAGGTTTCTGGTCGGACGAACGGGGTATCGCCATAAAGCACGATTACATCACCGTCGAAACCTTCCAGTTCGTCTTTGGCTTGCATCACCGCATGGCCAGTGCCGTTCTGTTCCTTTTGCCAAACGATCTTCGCGTCCGCGTTAAATTCATGTGCCGCATCGGAGGTTTCCGTCCCGCCATGTCCGACGACCACGATCGTTTTATCTGCCTCAATCTGCGCTGCGGATTGCATAGTATGCCACAGCATCGGGGCGCTGGCGATCTTGTGCAGAACCTTTGGAATATCCGATTTCATGCGGCTACCTTGCCCGGCGGCAAGAATTATGGTTGCGATGCTCATACGTGTCTCCGAAAATTGGTTGTGGCCTTTTAACAGCCTAGCGCGGTGGGCAAAAGTCCCTTCGGAGAACAATTTTCAATGCAGCCCAAATGTGACATGCCCTTTTAAGTATGGAGCAGGTTCGCCAGCAACCTGAAAGCGCCGGGTGTCAGGTTTGCGACTTGGTGATGTAAAATCAAACTGGTGTGCGTATGACGCCCTTTTCCGAAAGTGCCGCTAAGCAGCGCGCCTTGCAACGGCGCCTCGTCAATGTCGGCCATTTCCAGCAGCGGAACATAGGCATCATCCCACTTCGCCGCAAAATATAATCCGCGTTCCTTGTGCCATCCATCCCAGTCTTTGTCGGTAATTTTGTTTGGCTGGTTCAGCACCTTATGATCAGGCTCCAAATGCCGGACTTCAGCATTTTCATCCGTTACGCGCCAACGCAAAGACGGTTTCCCAATTTCGAGATATGCCATGCCAGTCGTTGCGGGATCCCAATTATCCCAAGGTCGATGATAGAGAGTAACCAGATTTCCACCTTCAAGGACCCACGCATGCAGTTCTTGTAAACGGTCCTGAAGGGCAGCGTTGGTTCTTAGCGCAAAAATGCCGATCAGGATGGAATCAAAAGCACTAAAATCGACATTCTGAACCGCCTGTTCGTCCAAAGTGGTAATTTCCACGCCGAGCTTACGAAGCCAGAAATCGGTGCGATCATTGCCGCCCCCGATATATGCGATGCGCCCGTTTGGAAGGGTGACGTTCATCACCTGCACCCGCAAAACGGCAGGCGTGCACCGATTTGTGGGGCCAGTATGTGGAAAATCCATCCGCTTGATTAATTGCGCTTTGTGGCTGTCGAGTGTCAGGAGGATCATATGCAATCCCTCAGACATGTCGGCGGTTGGCTGTATTAGCACAGTGTTTTCA
This sequence comes from Paracoccaceae bacterium, assembly GCA_016765235.1. GTDB lineage: Bacteria > Pseudomonadota > Alphaproteobacteria > Rhodobacterales > Rhodobacteraceae > NORP23. The sequence goes on along the minus strand of JAESQH010000168.1, from coordinate 2,366 downwards.
ATCTGGTTTGCGGCCCAACCCGTTGGAACTGTAAACGCAGGCTTTGCCCCTTCAGGATGTACTTGCGAAATTTTGACTGAAATGTCGGCTGGGTTTGAAAGGTTCAGAATCGCGTCTGTCGGGCTGAGCGATGCGGAATAGGCAGGCAGAATTTGCAACCGCTCTTCAGGGTCAATTGATATCCACACCTGTTGATCGCCTTCCTTCCAGCGCAGAATTACGTGCAGACTGGCGTTGGCGCGGTCTGGATACCATGTGTCGGGGTAGGGATCGCTTGTTGGCTCATTGGAAGGAATCGAGATTTGATATTTTTTGTCACCCGAATCCGTCGCGCTCCAGCTTTCCGGGCACTTGATTTCGGTGACAATGGCACAATCGGGTGCGTGAATATGAGTGGTTAATGTGATGCTGCCACCCGGGCGGACTTCGTTTTGCGATATTGAGACACGGCACTGAATACCCCGTGAAAGCATCAACACTTTCGCGATTTGTCGTTGTTTGTCTGATAAGCGGTGCAAAACCTCGGCTTTTGCCGCATCAGGGCAAATCGCTTTGGCATGTGTAATTTGTTGAAACGCGGTCGCCGCATGTTGGCGTATCGAAGCCGTGTCTGGCCAAGCAGCAATCGCAGACCCTAAAGACGCCTGTGCGCCGGATAAACTTTCGGCCAGTTCTGGACAGTCCGCGAAATCAGCGAGGTCCGATAACGTTGCCGGCAGATTATCAAACACGGAATTTTCCGCTGTGAGCCGCCCGTCAAATGACCAAGCCAAATGCAGCGGCCAGACATTGGGTTGCCCCGGTTCGACCCAAGTACCCATGCCCTGTGTGCGATGAAAACTTCGGGAATACTGTGCAATTTGTGCATAGTCTAAGCCCGAAACAGGATCCGCGCCCGAGCCATCAACCTGCGTCGTTTCCGGTGGTGGTGGAACATCATCGTCATATGCATCGCCTGCGCCGGACCAAGCTGGAAGATAAACCTTCTTCACTTGCCAGATCGGTAGGTTCTGTTCTGGAAACGCATTTGGGTCTGCCGCCATCTCCACGGCCTTAAACGCGCTTCGGGTCATTCCTTGGTGATGGCCGTGTTGTCCGCCGATATCCAGAAACGTCGGACAGACGATGTCGGGACGCTCGCGGCGTAGTATCAGTACGAAACGCTCAAGCGTGCGTTCCTCGCCCCATCTATCAAGCGTTTCTGCGCCGGACTTTGAAAAACCGAAATCGAATATTTTGTCTTCTGGCGTTTCTGACAACCAGTAATGGGTCATGTTGATGACTTCAGCAGCGCGCTCCATTTCGCGGGTACGGATGCAGCCGAGGTCTTTGGTGATTTCACTGCCAATCGCGTTTTGCCCACCCTCACCACGATTGGCGCAAGCTTGCGACAGTTTTACACCATCGCGCAGGCCCAGCGCGGCCAGCATTGATGTCGTCTCATCATCCGGATGCGCGCCTGTATTCATAAACGAAATACAGGACTGAAACGGTTGAAGGGCCTTCCACAATTCCATCAACCGAGGGGAGGCGTATTGCGTGTTTAGCCGTTCTATATCCGTAAGGGTCATGTTTTAACTCAGTTATATAAAGCCATTGAGGGCGTTGTTGTGTTGTGAATTATCATTGCAGCGCCACCAATTGCAGCTGTGAACCGCCCTGAGGAGCCACCGATAACCCGTGCAATCGTACGGTTCTCACGATTTGCGACCGATCCGACGGGCAGATTTAGCCGCGCGATAAACGCGTCGATCACCGTGTCAGGCATGGCGCCGCCTAGAATGATGGTTTCGGGGTCAAAGATGTTTTCGAGTATACTGATCGCTTGGGACAAGTGGATCGAAGCCGTTTCAATCCATTCCAGCAGGATCGCGTTCTTATCCGCCAGCAGTTTTTCCATTGCGAAGCCATCGGGCAGGTCGATCCCGTGTTCCTCCAAACTGCGCTTGGCTGATAGTCGGCTGGCGTAAGTTTCAAGGCATCCACGGTTGCCACACACACATTGCGTTCCACCAGCCTGCGTTATGATGTGCCCGATTTCACCGAAATTCCCGAAAGCGCCGCGTTGGGCGTGCCCATCAGTGATTACGCCTAATCCAAGGCTGGTTCCGAAGTATACGAAACAGAACGTATCTATGCTGGACGCAACGCCCGTTACCCGTTCGGCGATTGCGGCGGCGGTGGCGTCATTTTCTACGATTACGGCACACTCCAACGCGTCTTCGAAAACCTTTTGAATGTTTACACCGTCCCATTCGGGCAAAATCGCATCATCGTGGCCCCCTTGACTGGAAACGCCGAACGGGCCGGGCATTACGATGCCTACACCTAACAATTGTGCGCGGTCGCGCTTGCTGGTGGCAATC
>JAESQH010000167.1 GCA_016765235.1 Paracoccaceae bacterium | reverse complement strand
ACCTGAAGGTCGTAGGTTCAAATCCTACCCCCGCAACCAAATTTAAAACAATATTAACAACACGTTACGCGCCACCTACGGGTGGCTTTTTGCGTTGCGAAATCCGCACTGGAAGCACTGTGGAAGCAACGGGAGCGAACTCAGAGCTGTGGTAAATGGGTGACATGTGAAGATTATTAGAAAGGGCCAACTGGAATGTTGAATTTCCTGATGTCCGTGATCTAGGTAGCGGGCTCATAAAGCTCGCACCATAGTCTAAACGCGGTGAGTTTTAACAATGCCATGAAGTTTTGTAGTGTATTCTCGTACAGGCAGTTTGTTCGTAACTGGCATATATCTCACGAATCTATCTACAGGTTACTTCGAATTTCCTCTAGATTTCTTTTAGCATCTAGAACGTCTGGATGGTTCGGGTCATCAAACAGAAATTCCAAATTCGTAAAGGAGTGAGTGGCCAAGGCCAATGCTTCTTGCTCTGATCCAAGCGCTGCGCGCACTTTTGCCAAAGAGCTTTTTCTAATGTACAGGTCGGGAGATAGCTCACCGTTAAGTGATTGAATTATGTCGATAGATTCCTCGATTAGTGCTTCCGCTTCAATAAAATTACCCATCTGGTCAAGCAACAATCCCAACTGGTAGATTGCTTGTGCGTAACGAGGGCTTCGTGGTCCCCAATATGCTTCGTCCAGTCGTGCGATATCTGCAGCTTCACGCAGGTACGACTCGGCTGTAGACAAGTTACCCGCCTTTTTCTCCAATCCCGAGGTAACGATCAGGCTAACAGCATAGGCATATGGATTCTCATCTTTCTGGGCGCGTCTTACATCTAGCGCTTCGTTGCAGTAAGTGGTTGCTTCTTCAAGGCGATCCATAGCAATCAGCGCATTACAGTAGTTGTTGATCGTTCTCATTAGCGCCGGATCTCCCGACGGCAAATTGCCTCGACGAATGGCCATTGCTTCTATGTACAGATCTTCTGCCTCTTCAAATTGGCCGAGCGCAGCCAATGTCACTCCAAGGCTGCTAAGCGCAGCGGCAAGCTCGTCGCTGTCTAGACTGTACTCATTCCGGACGATCCGAACCACTTCCTGTTCAAAGTGCGCCGCGCCGGTGTAATCACCAATCCTCCACAAAAATGCCCCAGCTCTCGCCATATTGGGGATGGAGGGTGAAATTTCAGCAGCCAATCGATAGTTGCTGGCTCCTTCAAGCCATCTAAATCCGACAATTTGAATATCACCTAATTCAGTGGCCGCCTGTACCGCTCTGTCGCCGAATTGCACCAAGTCTTTCTCTGTGTCCGACAAAATTTCCTTCCAAATGCTTTCTGCTATAGAAGTATCACCAAGTCGCAAGGCCGCACGTGCAAATTCAATTTTGTTCTTATCATATAATTCTTCAAGCTGGCTTAACGAATTATCCATTTCCAATAGATCTGTGACGTAGCGCTCATAATCGTTCTCTGGGTCAGTTTGGCGAGAATGTAGATCCTGGACCATATTGCTCAGTAAAAGTCTAGATGTGCCTTCAGATTGATCTTTGAAGCTTTTCAAAGCCGAAGCCAGCACCATATCGATTTCACGGCCGCGTTGCTCTCGCGTATATAAAGCAGCTTGTTGTGCAACGAATTCTGAACCAGGTTGATTGTTTTCTGGTTCAATAACTCGAAATAACGTCTTTTGGAGGTCGAAATAATAAAATCCTATAACGGCCAATGCTACGGCAAAGGTGCTTGTCATCAAAAATGTCGAATTGAAAAGGTTGCGGCGCAAGATGGATAGTTGATTTGCTGACTTTTTGTTGTGTGTCCCGGAATTAGATTTTAACACTTGATGTTGATGAAAGGTTTCGTCTGGTTGTAGCGCATTCCAACGGTTTTCTACCAAGTTAAGCCAATCATATCTAAGCGAAGAGCCTGGTTCCAATTCCTTTAAAAAAAATGAGGCGACTTTCTCTATAGTTGTCCATTTTACGGACGGGTCATTGACCAGGATTTTACGCATCGTATTTGGCGCAATCCCAATGTATTCAGCCATTTCAGCGTCGCTGAGGTTCCATGTTGCTGGCGAGTCTTCAGCTTTCAAAGTTGCTGACTGGCGCCCGTTGGAACTGACTGAAAACCCTCGGCGCCGCATGTAAAGGAATATCTCTGATAACTGTTTTTCGATCAGTTCGGCGGATATCTTGTTTGGTTTCATTTTATGCCCCGTCAATTCACAACATGCGCGCCATCATCCCTCAGCATTTTCATGCATAAATCGGCATTTTCTACAAATGAACATCTTTGAACTCGATAATTCCACTTGCTTTTGCATACATTAATTACAGCAGCGTTTAATCGAGTCAATAGAATTGGTGTCTGAGAGCAACTTACAAACTTAAAACGATTGGAATCTGGGCGTGAGTATAATTGTCACAGAACGAAAAAATAAAGAGAGTAATTACAATAGCAAACGGAGGGTAACCAGTACTTATTCTTTGCGGTTTCAAAAAATAATGTTCGCAAGTCACATCCGCAACTTAAAGCAACAAGGAGTACAACATATCCAATTGGTAGCGCGACCTTAGGTCAGCCTCTTCCAGGTGTTAGCAAAAACGTTACCTGCTCATTCTGCAAAAAAAGGACTAACCATGATAAAATATATTTCGTTATTCGCTCTAGCTGTAGGTGTATCTGCCTGCGCTACCACGACCCCACTTGCGCCGGGTGATCCAGCCACCATATCACAGGCTGATGCGGACGCCGCAAAAGCTGAAATTGTTGATCTCATGACAAGCTTTATTGCTGGCGACACTATTTTGACACCGGATACGCCAATTTCAGGTACTGCCCAATACAATGGAAATCTCGTTTTATCAGACGGAGTCGACAGTAGTTATGCGGCAATCGGCGACTTAGTACTGGATGCAAATTTTGATGCAGGAACGATTGTGGGTACCGCATCTAACTTCAACTCGCTTGACCTCGTACATGGTCCTGCTTTTGATCCTAATAATTTTGGTGCTGCTGACATCCTAGCCTTCTATGACCAAACGGTTATAGCTGTTGTTGACGCAATAATTGGTGAACTGGCTATAGATGGGGATATAACAGGCAATCAAATACTGGCGACGCTTACTGGTGAATTAACCGGGCTCGGGTTGAATGACGCTGAAATCAGTGCCATTATTGACGCTACTATATATGGTGCCTTCCTCACCGCCGATGGAAGCGGCGCTGACATGGTCTATGGAGACATTCTGGGTACTGCAGATATTGATGGTACACCTACCGGTATCGGTGGAGCTCTCTTAGCCAACTAGTTAGATTGATTTCTAAAACTGACTATAATTTCTTTGGTGCGGCATCGACATTGATGCCGCGCTATTTCTCATTATTGGTGCGTTAACCGGATGACAACATTGAAACTTCTTTTATTCACTATCACACTATCCATTTCAGGCTTCAGCACACAGTCTATTTCTCAGGAAATTCCCAACTTGGCTAACGAAGCATCGATTACAGAGAAAACAATATTGTTGTTTCAGCAGGGGCTTGATTTTAAATCATCTGGTGAGCTTGAATTGGCGATCAAAGTATTTCGAATAATATTAGCTGTTGCTCCAAACAACTTCCCTGCAAGACGTGCGCTGGTTGACACTTTACTTGAGTTGGAAAAATACGAAGCCGCCGAATTTCATTTGCGAAAATTGATTGATACTGACCCCAACCCGAATGTGCAGGATGCCTATTATTCTACGCTTGATAAGGTAATTAGAGAACACCCAATTAAATACGATGTTTCATTTTCCGTATTGCCATCAACCAATATAAACAATGGGACTAAAAATATTTACTTCGATACCGAAATTGGCCAGTTCACAATAAATGAATCTGGTCGAGAAAGTTCGGGTATAGGTTTGTATTTTGGCGCTTCCACGTCACACAGATGGTCATTAGGAAATGGCCAATTGCTGAAGTTGACAGGCAGTTTGTCTGGGATGTGGTACGAAATCGAATCTTTGCGGCGCATCGATGGAAAACTTTCCCTAGCTTATCGAGTCGATGAGTCGCAAACACACTGGAGCGTTGAGCCGTATATCAGGAAAAGTTGGTACGTTTCCAGTTCTGAATCCTCTAGTTCGGATGTCAAAGCTTTGGGCATCTCCTTGAATTATTTACGTCAACTTTCCGAAGCTTACTCACTTGGAGTTGAAGGGCTTGTAGAAGATCAGTCCTATATAGGAAAACCATATATGTCTGGTCCCTTTCGGAGCACAACATTTAAACTAGAGCATCGTGCAAGTGCGGACACTCTGTATTCGTTCAATTTCGGAGTGCAGGAACACCAACCTGAAGCAGAACACCTTGCATACCAAGGATTGAGTCTTTCGGCAGGTGTAACCAAAAGCTGGGGCAATAGCTTCACGACAGGTATAACTGTTGGTGTCGGAAAGCGCGATTATATCCAGAATTATACTGCGCTCACCTTTCCTAGAATGGATCAATTCTACTCAATCGGGATGTCTGTACAAAACAGCAAGTTAAAACTCTTTGATACTATACCGCGTATAAATTGCACCTATAAGCGGAACCACTCAAATGTCGCCTTTTACGATTATCAAACCACAAATTGTCAAATATCTCTGACACGCAACTTTTAAGCACAGTTGCTTCAAAAAGNCTTTTTCATANTTGCTCAACACGTATTTTAATTCAGCGCCCCCTAGATTCACCATCGGGGACAGCAAGGCTGTCCCACACAGGCTGAAGCTAAACTTAATGTTTTATTCAGAACAATTCGGTTGAGGTCGTGGTGTGGACAAGCTCACGTTTTTCAACCGAATTTGCAGAACATAAAGTGCCGCAAGGCCTTTTGTGTTCTTTAGCAGAAACAAGTGTTTCTCGGGGGTNTCTGACGTCAGCACCTATGGAACAGATTTGCGTTATTGAATAAGGGAGGGTTTCTGTCTCATCGTAACCTTCAAGGAGTGAAGATGAGACAGAAACCCGGAACACGGCGTACCGCGTCGGAGAAGATCGTCAAAGACATCCAGCGAGCGACCCGCAAGCAATACTCAGCCGAAGAGAAGATCAGGATTGTTCTTGATGGCCTTCGTGGAGAGGACAGCATTGCCGAGTTGTGCCGCCGAGAAGGCATATCGCAGGGTATTTACTACAAATGGTCGAAAGACTTCATGGAGGCTGGCAAACGGCGACTGGCGGGTGACACGGCCCGGGCTGCAACTACGGATGAAGTCAAAGACCTGCGTCGTGAATCTCGCGAACTGAAAGAAGTCGTTGCAGAACAAACACTCGAACTGCGGCTTCTCAAAAAAAGCATGATCGGGGATGGGGGAGAAGACGCATGAGGTATCCCGCATCTGAGAAGCTAGAGATTATACGGCTGGTGGAAAGTTCTTACCTTCCGGCAAAGCAAACACTGGACAAGTTGGGCATTCCCCGCACCACATTCTACCGCTGGTATGACCGGTATTTGACGCGTGGCGAAGCCGGTCTAAAGGACCGTTCTCCCAAGCCCAAACACGTTTGGAACCGCATTCCTGAAGATATAAGGGGGCGGATCGTAAAGCTTGCACTGGAGATTCCGGAACTATCACCTCGCGAGTTGGCGGTGCGCTTTAGCGATACAGAAAGGTATTTTGTGTCAGAGGCTTCGGTATATCGTATCCTGAAGGCTCACGATCTGATCACCAGCCCTGCATTCATCGTGATCAAGGCCGCCAGCGAGTTCAAAGACAAGACCACGGCCATTAACCAGCTTTGGCAGACGGACTTCACCTACCTGAAGGTTATTGGTTGGGGCTGGTTTTACCTCAGCACAATTCTGGACGACTACAGCCGCTACATTATCGCCTGGAAACTCTGCACCAATATGAAAGCGGAGGATGTCACAGACACGCTGGAACTGGCATTGCAGGCCTCCGGTTGTGATCAGGTCCATGTTGTCCACAAGCCACGCCTGTTGAGTGACAACGGCTCAAGCTATGTCTCCGGTGAATTGGCTGAGTGGCTGGGCGACAAGGGCATGGATCATGTTCGAGGTGCGCCCTATCACCCGCAAACCCAAGGCAAGATTGAGAGGTGGCACCAGACTTTGAAGAACCGCATTCTGTTGGAGAATTACTTCTACCCGGCAGACCTACAAAACCAGATCGAAGCCTTCGTCGAACACTATAATCACCAACGGTATCACGAGAGCATTCAGAACCTGACACCCGCCGATGTCTACTTCGGACGCGGCCAAGCCATTCTAAACCAACGAGAAAGGATCAAACGGAAAACTATGCAAACGCGACGCTTGCAACACCGCAAAGTCGCCGCCTAATATAACCCAACTGATGAGGCAGATACTCTCTTATTCTAAAGCCTAATCTGTTCCAAATACTCTGACTACGGACACTAGAGGACGTTATAATCAACCCTATTTGGGTGGATGTTAGGCAACAAACGGTAAGTTTTCGGTAAGGTTTGGTGCGCCCAATGCATCTTCAAATGCGCCGGGCATGAAGTATTTAGCAGCACCAATACGCGCGCGGTAATCACCTAGGACCGCAAGGTTACCACAAGGGTAATCTCGACCAAGGTAACCGAAGGCACCAATATCATAATGACCACAGCCGCTTGAAATAGTTGTTTCATCGGAAACCCTTCCCTATTTGTACAATGCTAATTGAATAGCCGCTGCCACAATAATCTTTGAGCGTTTATTGATTCTATTTTCATAATGAAAGATACTGTAAGTTGCTACTTC
>JAESQH010000166.1 GCA_016765235.1 Paracoccaceae bacterium | reverse complement strand
TTTTCGTGAACGCGGGCATCCGGTTTGTCACCGAGATGTGCAAAATGCGGGCTTTCGTTGACTTGTGGGATGAAATTTGTCGGGATCGCTACGGTGTCACAGATGCCAAACAACGGCGGTTCCGATATGGTGTGCAGGTCAACAGCCTTGGCCTGACGGAACAGCAACCGGAAAACAACGTCTACCGCATCTTGATCGAAATGCTGGCCATTACCCTTTCCAAAAAGGCGCGGGCGCGTGCCGTGCAATTGCCCGCGTGGAACGAGGCTTTGGGCCTGCCGCGCCCGTGGGATCAGCAATGGTCGCTTCGGATGCAGCAGATCATGGCATATGAAACGGACTTGTTGGAGTTCGATGATTTGTTTGACGGAAATCCGGCGGTCGATCGTAAGGTTGAAGAACTGAAAACAGGGGCGCGGGCGGAGATTGAGCATATCGACCAAATGGGCGGCGCGGTTTCGGCGATTGAGTATATGAAGACGCAGTTGGTTATGTCGAACTCTGCCCGTATCGGTCGGATCGAGTCGGGGGAGACTGTCGTTGTTGGCGTTAATAAATTTCAGAATGGCGAGGAAAGCCCGCTGACATCCGGTGATGGCGGGATCATGGTGATTGATCCGAAGGTGGAGCAGCAACAGATTGATAGTTTGAATGCGTGGCGTGATGTGCGGGATGATAGTTCGGTTAAGGCGGCGCTTAAGCAACTGCGCGATGATGCGAAGGCGGGGGTTAACATCATGCCCGCCTCGATTATTGCCGCAAAGGCCGGGGTCACGACGGGCGAATGGGGCAAGGCAATGCGGGGTGAGTTCGGAGAGTATCGCGCGCCGACGGGGGTTGGTTCTGCGATGTCGAATTCCACCGAGGGGTTGGGTGATGTGCAGGCCGAGGTAAGCCGCGTGGCTGGTGAACTTGGTTCCCCCATTAGGTTGCTGGTTGGTAAACCGGGGCTGGACGGGCATTCCAACGGTGCGGAACAAATCGCGGTTCGGGCGTGGGATTGCGGGATGAAGGTAACTTATGAGGGCATCCGCATGACGCCTGAATCAATTGTTCAAGCGGCGGTGGACGAAAAGGTGCATATTGTTGGGCTGTCGATCTTGTCGGGGTCGCATCTTCCATTGATCGCCGAAGTTATGGAGCGAATGCGGGGCGCTGGGCTGGATATTCCAGTGATTGTTGGAGGGATAATCCCGGACGAGGATTGTGCGGCGTTAACAGAAATGGGTATTTCGCGAATTTACACGCCGAAGGATTTCGACTTGAACCGTATAATGCTGGATATAGTTGCGTTGGTGGTTTAGCGGCGGGTGAATCCAACTAGCTGTACTTCCAACATATCACTTCCCGCTTTGACAAGGTCGAAGTTGCGGTTGTTCAAAGACCAGCGCATGGCGAGGCCTTGAATTATAGCCAGAACCAGATAGGCAGCGTCGTCTGCGTCGATTTCCTCGTTGAATTCACCGGAATTGATGCCCTTTGTGAACAGTTTGGACAGCTTCTTCTGACGCTGTGCCATAAGCCCCGCAAAGAACGCCCGTAGTTTTTCGTTTTCCGAATGCAGTTCGCGTGAAAACAAAATGGCGGGTACGGCCGGGGTGCTTTGAATAAAGCCAAGTTGTGCGGCCACCATTTTACGCAGGCGGTCGGTTGAGCTGGTGGCCTCGATCGACTCGCCGCTTTCTCCCATCAGAGTGCAAATACGCTCACCAACAGCCTCCCATATGTCGGACTTGGCGGGGAAGTGGCGAAAAATCGCGGGTTGCGAGATGCCGATCTCCTTGGCCAGACGCTCGGTGGTTAGGCGGTCAGGGCCACAGTCCGCAGCTAAACGAATCGCGGTATCGACGATCTCTTTTTTGCGTTCCGCGGCTGGTTTTCTGGTTCTGACAGTCATTTAGTGGCCTTAAGGGTTGTTTTGGTCCAAATTCTACAGGGACATCAGGACACATAGTGCCATCCCTCCACCACTTCAATGTGGAAGAATTTGAAACTGGTTGGAATAAGTAAGCATTAACTAACTTTCAGCCGAAACTCAAGGTTTCGCGTTATAGCCAAGTGGATTTTCGGATTGCCAGCGCCAGCAGGTTTCACACATTCCGGTCAGATCAATCGCTGCTTTCCAGCCCAGTTCAGCCTCCGCGCGGGAAGGGTCGGCGTAACACTGCGCGATGTCACCTTCGCGGCGGGGATCATTGCGAAACGGGATGTCGCGGCCACTGGCTTTGGCAAATGCATCGATCATTTCCATAACCGAAACCCCTTGCCCAACGCCAAGGTTGAACGCCCGCGCGCCTTGGTGCGATTGCGTCCAGTCAAGAGCGGCGACATGCGCTTTGGCCAGATCGACCACGTGGATATAGTCGCGAACGCCCGTGCCATCAGGGGTGTCGTAATCGTTGCCGAACACCCTGACCTGTTCACGCCGCCCAACAGCGACTTGCGCAATCATGGGCATCAGGTTGTTCGGAATGCCGTTAGGGTCTTCGCCAGTTCGCCCGCTTTCATGCGCACCGACAGGGTTAAAATACCGCAGAATGGCGGCGGTGAAATCAGGGTTGGCGGTTGCCAAATCGCGCAACATCTCTTCGATATGCAGTTTGGAGCGGCCATAAGGATTGGTGGACCGCAGCGGGTGATCTTCGGTAATCGGTAGAAAATCCGGGTTACCGTAAACTGTCGCACTGGAGGAAAACACGATGCTGGTGCAATCGGCAGCCTTCATCGCTTGCAACAGATTGATTGTGCCTTGGACGTTGTTTTCGTAATATTCCAGCGGCATTTCCACGGATTCGCCAACGGCTTTCAGCCCTGCAAAGTGGATCACGGCATCGGGTTTGAAGTCTTGAAGGTGGTGGGTTAGCGCCTCACGGTCACGCATGTCGGCTTTATGGAACGCGAAGCTGCGGTTCGACAGGGCCTTAACACGCTCAAGCGCTTCGGGCACGCTGTTGCAGAAGTTGTCGATCACGCAAACCTCATGGCCAGCACCAAGGACTTCTAACATGGTGTGGGTGCCGATATACCCGGCCCCTCCGGTGATTAAAACGCGCATTTATAAACCTGAAAGTTAGAAACGATATGTCGCGGAATATACCCTATGCCTTCAGGAATTTACAATTGTTGGTTGAGAAATTGCGCAGATTATACTAACCATTTACCCAAAGGCGATTAAAGGAATGTGATGTGCACGTTGGAATAATCATGGATGGCAACGGCCGTTGGGCAATCAAACGTGGTTTGCCGCGCCTAATGGGGCACAAACGCGGTGCAAATCGCGTTAAAGATATCGTTAAGGCCAGCACCGAATTAGGCGTGACGACGTTAACCCTGTACGCATTTTCGACCGAAAACTGGAAACGGGCAGCCCACGAGGTTGAAGGCTTGATGAAGCTGTTTCGCGGCTATTTGCAGAACAATTTTATCGATCTGAACGAGAAGAACATCAAGGTCAATTTTTTAGGTGACCCGACGCCGTTGGCAGCGGACCTGCGCGAGCAGATGAAAAAGCTGGAAGAGCTGACCAAAGACAATACACTTATCACCCTTAACATCGCGATAAATTACGGCGGCCGAGACGATCTGGTAAGGGCGGCGCGTAAGATTGTGGACAAAGTTCAAGACGGATCGCTGACCGTCGGCGATATCACCGAACAAACGATTTCGGATCATCTGGATACGGCCAATCAAGCGGATCCAGATCTGATAATCCGCACAGCCGGCGAGTTGCGGATGTCGAATTTCATGACATGGCAAAGCGCCTATTCGGAGCTGGCGTTCGTTGATAAATCCTGGCCGGAATTCACGCCCAGGATTTATGCAGAAGTGATTGCCGATTACCGCCGCCGCACACGTCAATTTGGCGCCGTTATCCCGAAATCAGCGGAAATTGGCACGAAGGTGTGACGCGCCAAGAATTTGATACCTATTGTGAAGCGATGATTTCCACGACACATGTAGTGCAGTGGGGTGGGGCCTCGGTTTGGAAAGTTGGCGGCAAAATATTCGCCATATGTTCGCATTGGGGTGAAGGGGACCACGCCAAAATCGGATTCAAATGCAGTGATCTGGCCTTTGCGGTTTTAAGCGATATGGCCGGCATCATTCCGGCCCCATATCTGGCTCGCGCCAAATGGGTGCAGGTGCAATCGCCGGATGGAATGTCTGACCAAAGCATTAAAGACCATATTGATGCGGCCTATGACATAATCGCCGCAAAGCTGACAAAAGCACAACGTGCGACGCTTGGAATTGTAACTTCCTCAAAAGGCATATAACTCTACACGCAACGCGACTCTAGAGATCAGGCTGATGACCAAAAAAACCCATTTCGGATTCAAGACTGTGGACGAGGATGCCAAGGCTGGCATGGTTCACGGCGTCTTCACCAATGTTGCTTCCAAATACGACATTATGAACGACGCGATGAGCATGGGCGTGCATCGTATCTGGAAAGACGCAATGATGGATTGGCTGGCGCCGCGTAAAGGCATGAAGCTGCTGGATGTGGCGGGTGGCACGGGGGATATTTCGTTCCGGTTCTTGAAACGCGCAGGCGGTGGGCATGCGACGGTGTTCGATATGACGCAATCCATGCTAGACGCAGGGCGTTTGCGCGCCGAAGCCGAAAGCCAGCAAGACAGTCTGGACTGGGTGTGTGGCGACGCGATGGCCTTGCCGTTCGCGGATAATTCGTTTGACGCTTACACCATCAGTTTTGGCATTCGCAACGTACCCGCATTCAAGACGCGATTAACGAGGCTTACCGCGTGCTTAAGCCCGGCGGTCGATTTCTGGTGTTGGAGTTTTCGACCATACCAAACCCTGCGATGCAATGGGCCTATGATAGGTACAGTTTCAACGTGATCCCGCCGCTGGGCCAGATAATCGCGAATGATCGCGACAGTTATCAATACTTGGTGGAATCAATCCGGCAATTCCCGAAACAAGATCAGTTCGCGCAGATGATCCGCGACGGCGGGTTTAGCCTAGTCAAATACCGTAACCTTTCGTTAGGAATTGCTGCGCTACATTCTGGTTGGAAAACATGAGGGGTCCGCACAACATCTGGCGTCTGATCCGTACGGGCGCCACATTTGAACGCTCGGGCGCAATGCGTGTGGTGTTGGAGGGTTTGGAAGCACCGCGCTCCATTCGTATTGTTGCGCGGATTATAGGTTGGCCGGTGAAATGGCTTGGGCTGAAGGGTGATCCTACGCAGCCACCGATTTTGCGCGCGTTAACGGCGCTTGGTCCGGCGTATATCAAGTTCGGACAGTTACTTTCGACCCGTCCTGATATTGTTGGCGTTGAACTGGCGACAGACCTGCGAATACTGCAAGACGCGCTGCCTGCCTTTGATACAGATATTGCCCGAGCCGAGATTGAATCGGAGCTGGGCATCAAGATTGACGAGATGTTTTCGAGTTTTTCGGAACCGGTCGCGGCCGCCTCGCTGGCGCAAGTTCACAAGGCTGTGGTGCGGGAAACAGGTCAAGTTGTGGCCGTAAAAGTCCTGCGACCGGGCATCGAGCGTGCTTTTCGCAAAGACGTGGATGCGTTTTTTCTGGCGGCGTCGATAATCGAAATTATCGCCCCGTTTTCGCGCCGCTTACGTCCAAGGGCAGTGATTGAACATTTCGCTGGCGTAGTGGACGGGGAACTCGACCTGCGGATGGAAGCATCTGCCGCCGATGAATTTGCCGCGAACACCAAAGACGACGAAGGATTCCACGTACCCGCATTACTATGGGAATTGTCGTCACGCCGTGTGCTTACCACTGAATGGGTCGAGGGTGTTCCGCTTGGCGATGTTGACGCTGTTCTGGCGATCGGATCGGACCATACTGAATTCGCGACACGCATTTTGCAGACCTTCCTGCGCCACGCTTTGCGGGATGGGTATTTCCACGCTGACATGCATCAGGGAAATCTGATGCGTGGGCCGAACGGCGATCTAATTGCACTCGATTTTGGTATTATGGGGCGGATTGATACCTATACGCGCAAGGTATATGCCGAGATATTGATGGGTTTCTTGAAGCGCGATTATACCCGCGTCGCTGAGGCGCATTTCGAAGCGGGCTATGTTCCCGCCGATCAGGATGTTGCTGCGTTCGCGCAGGCATTGCGGGCAGTCGGCGAGCCGATTTTTGACTATGACGCATCGCAAGTTTCCATGGCGCGGTTATTCGGGCATTTGTTCGATGTAACGGATCGTTTCGGGATGGAAACCCGCACCGAGCTGATCCTTTTGCAACGCACGATGTTTGTTGTCGAAGGCGTGACGCGGACGTTCGACCCCAATCTGAACATGTGGGATACGTCCGGCCCTGTGATCGAGAAATATATCATCGACAACCTAGGTCCCAAAGCCATTGCACGGGATTTGGCGGCCACGGCCAAAGTCCTCGCCCGTTTCGGCCCGCGCCTTCCAGCATTGG
>JAESQH010000165.1 GCA_016765235.1 Paracoccaceae bacterium | reverse complement strand
TGGAAAATGGAAAGCGATATGGCCGTTGGTGTGGCCGGAAACGTCAATTACATGTCCCTCGGATTCGCCCACGGTGAATGTATCGCCCTCGTTCAAGGCGAGATCAAGCGAGGGCAGGCGGTTGGCATCGGCCTTTGCCCCGGTAACCTGCGGGTGATATTCCGCGACCAGTTCGGGCAGACCATCAACATGGTCGTAGTGGTGATGGGTTAGAAGCACCATGTCCAGCTTCCAGCCTTTGTCCTGCAGGGCTTTTTGGATTGGGTAAGATTCGGGTGCATCGACCAGCGCCACCTTGCCTGTCGCAGAATCGCGCAGCAAAAAGGCATAGTTATCGGCAAGGCACGGGATTGTTACGATTTCTAATGTCATGTCCGACTCCTTGAGAGGTTTACGAAAGTCTGGCCTATAGGCTAGGGTGATGCAATGCATTTGGATGTCATTGATCTTCGCGCCTTCTATTACAAAACGAAACTTGGTCGTTCGGCCCAGCGTTCGTTGCAAGAAGCCCTGCTCGAGTTATGGCCAAACACCGAAGGGCAGATCGTAGCGGGATTCGGGTTCGCCGCGCCGTTCCTGCGCCCATTCCTGCATAATTCCGAAAAAGTCCTGTGCCTTATGCCGGGCCAGCAAGGGGTTATGCACTGGCCACCCGGCGAGGCGAACCTTTCAACTCTGGTGGAGGAGTTCAATTGGCCACTGCCCGCCGGGTATGTGGATCGCTTGATCGTCGGGCACGGGATCGAGACTTGTGACCATCCGGACGAATTATTGAACGAGATTTGGCGTGTGCTGGCACCCGGTGGGCAGGTAGTGTTCATTGTGCCGAACCGTTCCGGCCTTTGGGCGCGGCGCGATGTGACACCGTTCGGATATGGGCGGCCATACAGCCTTTCACAGTTGGAATCGCAGTTACGAAAGCATCGGTTCCATCCTGAACGGCATATTTCGGCGCTGTACGCGCCACCTAGCCACAAACCCTATTGGTTAAAGTCCGCGCGATTCTGGGAGGGGGTTGGGAAACGCCTCGATTCCAGCATGGCCGCTGGGGCGCTTTTGGTTGAAGCAACCAAGCAGATATATGCGACACCGAAAACGGGCCTGCGGGAAGCCGTCAAGAAACCCCTAGGAGTGCTTGAGGGATTGGCGAAACCCAAGCCGAAACCTGCCGCTAACCGGACAGGAAACGGGATGGCGGATCGTGCCAAGCCCTAGATTCGATATCATTTCTGTCTAAATCCGGATTCTGTTAACTAAGAGACGAATTTTGTTAGGAATAATTGGGTGCAAAGCGTCGCAGTGAAAGGGCGTTTGCGAATTACCCTTTGAAATAAAAGGGAAATATTTTCACATCCAAAACACTCGACCACTTGCCTCAAAGCAATACCTCTGGTATCACCGCGCGGATTTCAAAGGGTTTGTTCTGCGAGCCCGAATAACTATTGCACTCCGGCCAAGCAAGGTCGGGTAAACTGGATTGGAAGGATTTACGTGTCTGACACTAGTTCTTTAACATCGGGAGTTGCTGGTCGTTATGCGACAGCGCTATTCGAAATCGCCAACGAGGCATCGACGTTGCCAGCCGTGGAGGCTGACCTGACCGCGTTAGAGGCCGCCCTTGCTGAAAGCGGTGAGCTTCGCGAGTTGATCTCCTCTCCTATATATACACGCGAACAACAGGCTGCCGTCATGGGCGAACTTTCCGTGCAGATGAAAATCGGCAAGGAAGTTGCGAACACGGTGGCCTTGATGGCTTCCAAGCGCCGCCTGTTTGTTTTGCCAGACCTGATTGCTGCCGTTAAAGCGCTGGCAGCTGATGCGCGTGGGGAAATTTCCGCTGATGTTACGGCTGCTACGCCGCTGACGGAAGCACAGCAAGAAAGCCTCGCCAAGGCTCTTTCCAAGAGTACAGGCAAGGATGTCACGATTAATATGTCCGTCGATAAAGATATTATCGGCGGCCTTATTGTTAAAATGGGCTCGAAAATGATCGACACTTCGGTTGCTTCGAAACTCGCTAATCTTCAAAACGCAATGAAAGAGGTCGGATAATGAGCATCCAAGCTGCGGAAATTTCTGCAATCCTCAAGGAACAGATCAAGAATTTTGGCCAAGACGCCGAAGTTGCTGAAGTTGGTCGCGTGCTATCCGTCGGTGACGGTATTGCGCGTGTACACGGCCTCGACAACATTCAGGCTGGCGAAATGGTTGAATTCCCCGGTGGTATCCGTGGAATGGCGCTGAACCTTGAAGTTGACAACGTTGGTGTTGTTATTTTCGGTTCTGACCGTGACATTAAAGAGGGCGACCTTGTTAAGCGTACGAACTCCATCGTGGACGTTCCCATCGGTGACGCACTTCTTGGCCGAGTTGTTGACGGTCTGGGTAACCCGATCGATGGCAAAGGCCCGATCGAAACGACAAAACGCGGCGTTGCGGATGTTAAAGCACCCGGCATTATGCCTCGTAAATCGGTTCACGAGCCGATGGCTACTGGTATCAAATCTGTTGACGCCCTGATCCCTGTTGGCCNTGGCCAGCGCGAATTGATCATTGGTGACCGNCANACNGGTAAAACNGCNATNGCACTNGATACGATCCTGAACCAGAANGCGTANAACGACGCTGCTGGCGANGACGAAAGCAAAAAGCTTTACTGTATCTANGTTGCNATCGGGCAGAAACGCTCGACTGTTGCGCAGTTGGTTAAGNAACTGGAAGAAACCGGCGCGCTCGAATATTCGATCATCGTTGCTGCAACCGCTTCCGAGCCTGCACCGATGCAGTTCTTGGCACCATACGCTGCGACTGCGATGGCAGAGCATTTCCGCGACAATGGCCGCCACGCACTGATCATCTATGATGATTTGTCCAAACAGGCCGTTTCTTATCGCCAGATGTCCTTGCTTCTTCGNCGCCCACCAGGACGTGAAGCTTACCCTGGCGACGTTTTCTATCTTCACTCAAGACTTCTTGAGCGTTCGTGTAAACTGAACGAACAGCACGGTTCCGGTTCTTTGACGGCGCTGCCGATCATTGAAACCCAAGGTGGCGACGTTTCGGCGTTTATTCCAACCAACGTGATTTCGATCACTGACGGTCAGATCTTCCTTGAAACCGATTTGTTCAACCAAGGTATCCGCCCAGCGGTCAACACTGGTCTGTCGGTTTCGCGTGTTGGTTCATCGGCACAAACAAACGCAATGAAATCCGTTGCGGGTTCGATCAAACTGGAATTGGCGCAGTATCGCGAGATGGCCGCCTTTGCACAGTTCGGTTCCGACCTCGACGCATCGACACAAGCGTTGCTTAACCGTGGTGCGCGTTTGACTGAGCTGCTGAAACAGCCACAGTATTCGCCGCTAACAATGGCCGAGCAAGTGATCGTAATTTACGCAGGCACCAAGGGCTTCCTTGATAAAGTCGCTGTAAAAGACGTGACGCGCTTTGAAGCTGGTCTTCTGGCGCATTTGCGCGCGAAGAACGCTGATCTTCTTGCAGACATCACCAACAATGACCGTAAGGTTAAAGGTGAGCTTGAAGATNCGATCAAAGCAGCCCTCGAAGCATTTGCGAAAGATTTCGCGTAATTTTGGCCCTNAGGTGAAGGAGTTAGCTTATGGCGAATCTCAAAGACCTAAAAACTAGGATCGAGAGCGTTAAAAGCACTCGGAAGATCACCAAGGCCATGCAAATGGTCGCGGCGGCGAAACTCCGCCGTGCCCAAGAATCTGCTGAATCTGCACGCCCTTACGCGGAGCAGATGGATGTGGTTCTTGGAAACTTGGCTAAAGGGGCTGCGAATAGCCCAACTGCACCACGCCTTTTGGCAGGTTCGGGCAAAGACGAGGTTCACTTGTTGATCGTCGCCACGTCCGAGCGGGGCCTATGCGGTGGTTTCAACTCGTCGATTGTCAGATTGGCGAAGGCGAAAATCGCTGAACTTAANNTGGCTGGNAAGACTGTGAAAATGATCACGGTTGGCAAAAAAGGCCGCGAGCAGTTGAAGCGTGAATTCGGCGACATCATGATCAAACATGTTGATATGTCGGAAGTGAAAAACGTTGCTTATGCAAACGCGCAAGAGATTGCGACTGATGTTTTGGCACGTTTCGATGCGTCCGAATTCGACGTAGCAACCGTGTTTTACAGCCGTTTCAAAACCGTGATGGAACAGACACCGACAGCGCAGCAGCTTATCCCTGCCGTGTTCGAGGATGCTGGTGAAGATTCTTCTGCACCGAACTATGATTACGAGCCAGATGAGGATGCTATCCTCGCTGACTTGTTACCGCGTTCGGTTGCGACACAGATTTTCACAGCGCTGCTGGAAAACGGTGCGTCAGAGCAAGGTGCGCGTATGTCCGCGATGGACAGTGCGACCCGTAATGCTGGCGACATGATCGATTCCCTGACAATTAAATATAACCGCTCCCGTCAGGCTGCGATTACAAACGAACTTATTGAGATTATTTCTGGCGCTGAAGCGCTCTGAGAACTGGAGAAACCAAAATGGCACAAGCTGTGGGTAAAATTACACAGATCATCGGGGCGGTCGTCGACGTACAATTCGAAGACGAACTTCCCGCGATTCTTAATGCTCTGGAAACAGAGAATAACGGCAATCGTCTTGTCCTCGAGGTTGCGCAGCACCTCGGCGAGAATACGGTTCGTACAATTGCGATGGACTCGACCGAGGGTCTGGTTCGTGGCGAACGCGTTACTGACACTGGCGACACCATTCGCGTGCCTGTTGGCGATGGTACGCTTGGCCGCATCATGAACGTGGTTGGCGAACCTGTTGATGAAAAAGGTCCGATCCTATCTGACAAAACCCGTTCCATTCACGGCGATGCGCCAGATTTTGCGGATCAGGCAACTGAATCCGAGATTCTGGTAACCGGCATCAAAGTTGTTGACCTACTGGCCCCTTACTCGAAGGGCGGAAAAATTGGCCTCTTCGGTGGTGCGGGTGTTGGTAAAACAGTTCTGATTATGGAATTGATCAACAACATCGCCAAAGTGCACTCTGGCTACTCCGTGTTTGCGGGTGTTGGCGAGCGTACACGTGAAGGCAACGACCTTTACTACGAAATGGTTGAATCCGGTGTTATCGTTCCAGAAGACCTGACCAAGTCCAAAGTGGCACTTGTTTACGGTCAGATGAACGAACCTCCAGGAGCGCGTATGCGTGTGGCTTTGTCCGGTTTGACCGTGGCCGAGGAATTCCGCGACGCAACTGGTACAGATGTTCTGTTCTTCGTGGACAACATCTTCCGCTTTACACAGGCCGGTTCCGAAGTGTCAGCACTTCTTGGCCGTATTCCTTCTGCTGTGGGTTACCAGCCAACATTGGCCACAGACATGGGCGCGATGCAGGAACGTATTTCCTCGACTAAAGCCGGTGCTATTACGTCCGTTCAGGCGATTTATGTGCCAGCCGATGACCTTACTGACCCAGCACCTGCGACATCGTTTGCGCACCTTGATGCAACGACGGTTCTTGACCGTTCGATCTCGGAACTAGGTATCTACCCTGCGGTGGATCCCCTTGGTTCGACATCGCGTATCCTCGANCCGCTTGTGGTTGGTGAAGAGCATTATCAGGTTGCACGTGACGTTCAGGAAGTTCTGCAACGCTACAAATCGCTTCAGGATATTATTGCTATTCTGGGCATGGACGAACTTTCGGAAGAAGACAAACTGGCCGTTACGCGTGCGCGTAAAATCCAGCGTTTCCTTTCGCAGCCGTTCACAGTGGCCGAAGTGTTCACTGGCTCGCCTGGTATTCAGGTTCCGCTGGACGTTACAATCGACTCGTTCAAACGTGTTGTTGCTGGTGAATTCGACCACCTTCCCGAAGCGGCCTTCTATATGGTTGGCGGCATCGAGGATGTGATCGCGAAAGCCGAGAAACTGGCAGCAGCAGCTGCTTAATCGAAAGGTCCAACTATGGCCGATACGATGACATTTGATCTGGTTTCACCGGAGCGTAAGCTCGCTTCGGTTGAAGCAACCAGNGTCAACATTCCAGGNATGGANGGCGATTTGACNGCCATGCCAAACCACGCNGCGTTNTTGACCACNCTNCGCCCCGGCGTTGTGAAGGTTAACAANGGCAANGATGTGACNGAATACGTTGTGACCGGCGGTTTNGCCGAGNTTTCNGCGGAAGGNACNTCNGTGCTGGCTGAACAGGCGATGCCCAAAGACGAGGCGACAGCTGAAGTTATGGGCGGCGTTCTGGCTGCTGCGGAGGCAACGCTGGAAACAGCTGCTGAAGATGGCAAAACGGCTGCGGCACAGCGGGTAAACGATGTGAAAACACTTATGGGTCAGCTTGGCCACTAAGATTTTCTGTCAAAGACAAACTATTAAGCCTCGACGTCATCGTCGGGGCTTTTTTGTATTTAGGCCCTATTATTGCCGGAATTATTTGTCATATTGGCAGTGTGATAAATTGGTGAGTGAAAATGAAAAAGCTTAATAGTCATAGGATTGGGGTGGATACCGGCCTCGCGCATGGGTTTTCCGATTTTGCCGATGAAGGCGAGATGTGGGCCGGAAAAGGAACGCGTGTTCGGCTGGTGGAAATCACATTTTCAGAACCTTTCCTGAAACCTCCGGCGGTGCATCTAGGATTTGCAATGTGGGATATTTCGAACGCTGCAAATACGCGCGTTGATTTGGCCGCGGAAAAAATCACCGAAACAGGTTTTACCGCAGTATTCCAGACATGGGGCGACACTAAAGTCGCCCGTATGCGGGCCAACTGGATGGCGATCGGCGAAGTTGAAAGCGACGAAATCTGGGACGTTTAGGTTTCGGGATAATACGCTTCGTAAATTGGCCCTAAGGTTTTATTCTTGAACAGCGATGAAACAGATGTACCGTTGGCGATGTTCAGCATTGCTTGTGCAAAGATCGGAGCGGTCGGTACGAAGCGAATTTTCTTGGACGTTTTAACTTCCGCCGTGGCCTCAATTGAATCCGTAACCACAAGCGACTTAAGCGAAGACGCCTCGATCCTTTTGACGGCAGGGCCGGAAAGAACGCCGTGTGTGATATAGGCGTGTACTTCTTTGGCGCCTTTTTCTTTTAGCAGATCAGCCGCTTTGCAAAGCGTTCCGGCAGTGTCGACAATGTCATCCACGATCACGCAAATCCGGTCAGTGACGTCTCCGATTACAGTCATTTCAGCTATTTCACCGGGTGCGCCGCGGCGTTTGTCAACAATCGCCAGACCAGCATCGATACGTTTCGCCAGTTCACGGGCGCGGGCCACGCCGCCAACGTCAGGAGATACGACAGTGACGCCTTTCAGATCTTTAAAGTGGTGCTTAACGTCCAGCGCGAAAACGGGCGCGGCGTAAAGGTTGTCCACTGGAATATCAAAAAACCCTTGAATCTGCGTTGCGTGCAAATCAAGGGTCAGGATGCGCTCGATGCCGGCTTGGGTAATCAGGTTTGCGACCAGCTTGGCCGTAATAGGCGTTCGCGCCTTGGTGCGGCGATCTTGGCGAGCATATCCGAAATAGGGAATAACCGCCGTGATGCGCTTGGCGGATGAACGGCGCAGGGCGTCTGTGATGATCAGCAATTCCATCAGATTGTCATTTGTCGGGTTCGACGTGGACTGGATAATGAACATATCCTCGCCGCGAATGTTTTCGTAAACCTCCACCCAGATTTCGCTGTCGTTGAAGCGTTCGATGCGGGCGTCTACCAGTTCAACGGGGCGACCTTGGTGGATGGTCATGCGCTTTGCTATGGCTTTGGCCAAAGGAATATTCGCATTACCGGAGATAAGTTTGGGAGGCTTCGAAGTGCTCATGTGATGGACCTTTTCATGGGCTGTAGGAATCACTGATCGGGGCTTGCGAGGGGTGTAGCAAAACCCCTCGCACTTGCAAAGCCTGTAGGGTAGGACTGAGAGGATTTATTTGGAGCGGCGCATGGCGATCGAGGATATTGCAGGGCGAAAAACAGGTGTTCGGTACGCAGGGTGTGGCGAACCAGCGGTGCTGTTGCATTGTTCGCTTGCGCATTCCGGTGCTTGGGGTGGTGTTATGGCCGCGTTGTCGGATCGGTTAGCCATGGTGGCGATTGATCTGCCGGGTTATGGGGCGACCGAATTTGATCGCGCGCTGGATATTCAAGATCAAGCTTGCGAGACGACGATTGCGGTTTTGGAGCGGCTTGATGCCCCCGCGCATTTGATAGGTCACAGTTTTGGCGCAACCGTGGCGCTGCGCTGTGCGATTGAGCGACCGGAACTGGTCGCCAGTTTATCGATGTATGAGCCTGTCTATATTTCCTTGCTCGCCACTGCTAATCCTGAAGCGTATAAGCAGGAAATGTTGGATTCCGAAGGGTTTTCTGAGCACTTATTGGCTGGCAACTGGCAGCAAGCGGCAGAGGCGTTTCTTGATCGTTGGGGCAGTGTTGGTGGCTTCCATGTCATGCCGGAAGCACAGCAAGAATATATGCTCAAAACCATCCCGCTGATTTTGGAAAACACCTATTCGGTAATCTTGGATCGTGTCGGGCCAGTTACATTGGCGAACATCGGCCTGTTGGATGTGCCGTGTTTGCTGATGGAAGGCGCACGCTCGCCTGAAGCTATCAAACTACTGAACGATTTGATTGAGGCCGCGTTGCCAAATGTCCAGCGGCGTGTTTTTCAAACCACAGGACACATGGGGCCAATCAGCCACGCGCCCGAATTTGCGCGCGTGGTCAGGGCGTTTTTATTTGGCGATGATGTCTAGGAAATTGTTGATGTCTTCATCGGTCGTTGCCCAGTTGCACACCATACGTGCGGTTATAATTTCGTCAGGGTCGCCTTCTAGCGTTTGACCGAACGGCCAGAAATAATAATGTGCGCCTGCGTCCTGCACAGCTTGGTGGCCAGAGCGCTTCCAACCCGCGAAAACGATATTTGCATCCGTTGGGTGCAGTAGAGTTGCGCCGGGGAGTTGCAGAATTCCGGCCGACAGTTTGGTGGCGGCAGCATTCGCTTTCGTTGCCAAATTTAGCCACAAATCATCGGTCAGGTAAGCTTCCATTTGTGCGGATAGGTAGCGATGTTTGGAAACTAAATGCCCGCCCCGTTTGCGGCGGAGTTCAAATTCCCATGCGCGATCCGGGTTGAAGAAGATGACGGCCTCAACGCCGATGCAGCCATTTTTTGTACCGCCAAAACTGACGACTTCGACGCCAGTTTTCCATGTCATTTCAGCAGGTGTGCAACCTAGGCTGACCAGCGCGTTGGCAAAACGAGCGCCGTCTAGGCGTACGGGAACGTCATTAGCTTTGGCGACGGCGCATAGGGCTTCAATTTCTGCCACTGAATAAACCGCACCGTTTTCGGTTGCCGTGGTGATGGACAAGGCGCCTTTTTGCACGCTGTGGACGTCACCTTGGCCGGTTGCTGCGACGGCTTCCTTGAATGAGGAGAGGTCGATTTTGGCATCGGCCCCATCCAGCAATGTTAGTTTTGCACCGCCTGCATAGAATTCCGGCGCACCGCATTCGTCTTCCTGGATATGCGCGTGGCGGTGGCAGTAGATTGTCTGCCAAGGTTGCACCATGGATGCTAGCGCCAGTGAATTGGCGGCGGTTCCGGTGGCGACCAGATAAACGGCGGCGTCAGGTGCCTCGAAAATGTCGCGAATTTTGTCGCGCACGCGGTCCATGATCCGGTCGTCACCGTAGGACTGGCTGTAGATCGTGTTGGCCTGCATCATGGCTTCCATGATCTCGGGTGCGGCCGGGCCAGCGTAATCGGAGGTGAACCACATTTATATCATTCCTTCAATGGTGTGATCTAGCAGGTCGTCATCGCTGACCTCGAATTCGGGGACTGTACGGTTACGCATGGATATTCCGGCGTCATCAACGCTATCGCGGGTGCCGGAAATTAGCGGGTGCCAGTCGAACAGGGGTTTACCTTCGTCGATCAATTTATAGGCGCAAGTGGCGGGCATCCAATGCAGGATTTCATCCAGATTGTCGGGGCGCACAATCACGCAAGTTTTAACCAGTTGTTTACGAAGTGGATAATTGCCGCAATTGCAGGTTTTATCGTCGAACAGGCGGCACGCGATGTTGGTATAGGCGATCTGGCCGGTGTCTTCGTCTTCCAACTTTAACATGCAGCAGCGGCCGCAGCCGTCGCATAATGCCTCCCATTCATTCATGGGAAGTTCGGATAGCGGGAAGCGTTTCCAGAATTCGCGGCGCAGGCCGGATCTATCAATTGGGTCGTTGGACATCAGGTCAGATTGCCTTGAATTATCGGGAATGAAAAGGGTTAGTCGCGGCATTCCAGAAAGGATTTCACGAGGGTGTTTAGCAAGCGAGGATAGTATCCGGTGCCGAGTTGGTCGTAGCCCATCGGATCGACCATGACCTGTTTGATATTTTCGGGCAGGTTCGCGGTTATTCGGCTGGGGTTATTGATTTCCGCAACCACGCAAGGATTCGGGTCGAGCTTGCCAAGTAATGTGTTGATGCTGCGTGCGCCTGCTTTTCGTCCGTCGCTGGTCGAAAAGGCGCCAATGACGTTCAGTCCGAAGGCTTCTTCGAAATATTGAGTAGAGTCGTGTGTGACGATCAATTCAATTTGCGAAAGCGGGGCAAGGGCGCGGCGCGCGCTTTCAGTGGACGTGACAATTTGTGTGCGGGTAAGGGCGAGGTTTTCGAGATAAATGGTTTTGTTGTCTGGGTCGACGATTTCCAACACTCCTGTGATAATATCCAGCCATATCAGCACGTTCGACGGATCAAGCCACATGTGCGGGTCGTATGCGCCTGCATGCTCATGATCATCATCATGATCTTCGCCAAATTCGTCAAGCTCGCGGGCTTTTAGACGGTTCAGGTCGGGCATGTTGCCAAGCGCGATCACTAGACCGTTGCTATCGCGCGACCGTAGGGCTTTTTCCAGCCATGGTTCCAAATCCTGACCAACATAAAACAAGACGTCTGCGTCACTAATCGCCTTCGCTTGCGAAGGGCGCATCGCGAAATCATGCGGGGAGGTTGCCTCGGTTAGCAGTAGTTCGGGCGATCCCACGCCTGTCATTATATCAGCGACCAGACCTTGCAGGGGTGCGATGCTGGTGACAACACGCGGAACATCGGCACTCGCCATCGGGGCTAGCAGAAGGGTGATTGCGAATAGGAGGCGTACTATCATTTTGGTGCATACCCGTGGGTGCGGGCGAAAGCGACTTTGAACGCGGCTTGCTTTTTATCATCGGCTTCGATCTGGTTGATTGCAACCCATTCATCATATGGAACGCCATGAACGTGCTCGCGGGCGTCGTCTTTGGTCATCTCGACACCACGCGCGTTTGCGGCCTCCATATACCAGCGGCTTAGGCAGTTACGGCAAAATCCGGTAAGGTTCATCATATCGATGTTCTGCACATCTGTGCGGTCTTGCAGATGCGCGAGCAAGGTACGAAAGGCGGCGGCTTCGGCCTCCAGGCGGGTTTGATCATCCATTTTCGGTTTCTTTCTCCAGATTTTCCAATGCCATCCAAAGGGCGGGTGCGATACGATCGGCCCACTCTAACTGGCCTTCAGGGGTTTCGATCAGATCGTTGCGGACCTCGATCAATATATGCGGCAAGCCTCAGCGGGTCCCGTGAAAATACATGGTATCCCCTTCAAGCTCACCAGTATACGGCTCGTTGTCGCCAACACAGACATCATCGTCCTTAACGAAGTAATCCATAAACGGTTTGGCAAGACGGCCATCCTGCGCCCACAAAATACCCAAGTGCCAAGGGCGTGGCGGGCGGTTTTTCAACTGCTTGGTGAACGAGTGGATGGAAACCAGTGCGGGTGTGCGACCCTCGGACACCATCATATCAATCTGCCGGTGCAGGGCGTCATGATAAGGGCGATAGAACTGCGTCAGGCGGCGTTCCTTTTCTGCGTCATCGGCGTAACGGTTCCCCGGAATGATGGAGCCGTCGTAAAGCTTCATCAGGATTGTCGGGTCGTCTTCACCACGGTTCGGATCGATCACAAGGCGGGAAAATCGCGACACAATGGCGTGTGCATCCAGCAGTTTGGTTAGGTGTTCGGTAACACCGCGCGCACCAACATCATACGCGATGTGGCGCTCCATATCATGGTCTGGCAACCCAAGCGTGCCGCCGTTTACGGATTCCGGTACGGCATTGGATGCGTGGTCGCAAACCAGTAAAACGGGGGTTTTTCCGTTCGGATTGAGAATTTCAAAAGCGGGATAGTCTGGCATTTGTCATATTCCTGTAATCTACACGGTGTAGATAGCCCTTGTCGCAAGCATGAACCAGATGTAGCGATCATAAAGACAGGATATTTCCCCGTTTATTACGGACATTGGCTAAATTTTCCTATATATCGCCACGTGGCCCGCCCGAATTGTATGAATGGAAGAAACAAAAGATGCGTAGACAAAGAAATGTAAAAATCGTGGCGACTCTTGGGCCAGCTTCGGATACCCGCGAGATGATCAAGGATTTGTTCATTGCAGGGGCCGATGTGTTCCGCCTGAACATGAGCCACGGAGCGCATCCAGATATTCGTGAACGTCATGCGATGATCCGCAGTGTTGAGCAAGAGATGGGCCGCCCGATTTGTATTTTGGCAGATTTGCAGGGCCCCAAACTTCGCTGCGGGGTTTTTGTGAACGGCCGTGAGATGTTGGAAGAAGGCTCAGTTTTTCGATTTGATCTGGATACTGACGAGGGGGATGCCTCGCGCGTTAATCTTCCACACCCCGAGATTTTCGCGGCACTAGAGGTCGGTTCCACGCTTTTGGTTAATGACGGGCGCATAAAGCTGGAAGTTATCGAGTGCGGCACGGATTACGCAGTGACAACTGTCCTTGTCGGCGGCGAGATATCCAACCGCAAAGGTGTGAATGTTCCCGATGTTGTACTGCCATTGGCGGCTTTGTCGGAAAAAGACCTGAACGATCTGGAGTTTGTGTGCGAGCTAGGCGTCGATTGGTTGGCACTGTCGTTTGTGCAACGCGCGCAGGACATTGAAGAGGCGCGTGTTTTGGTTAAAGGTCGCGCGTCGATTATTGCCAAGATCGAAAAACCGGCCGCGGTTGACGCGTTCGATGAAATTCTAGAGGCGTCTGACGGTATCATGGTCGCCCGTGGCGATCTTGGTGTGGAACTGCCCGTGCAGGATTTGCCGCCGATTCAGAAACGTCTGGTACGTGGTTGCCGCGCTGTCGGCAAACCGGTGATCGTGGCCACGCAGATGATGGAAAGCATGATTTCCTCGCCCGTTCCAACACGTGCCGAGGTGTCGGACGTGGCGCAAGCGATTTATGAAGGGGCTGACGCGGTAATGCTGTCGGCAGAATCAGCCGCTGGTGATTATCCGATCGAGGCGGTCACAACGATGAACAATGTTGCCGAAAGTGTCGAGCAAGACGAAATCTACCGTCAAGTGATTGAAGCTTCGCGCACAACTTCGCAGGGGCGGGTTGCGGATGCTATCACTATCGCCGCAAGACAGGTTGCCGAAACGACCAACGTCAAGGCAATTTGCTGCTTTACCCACTCGGGGACAACGGCGTCTCTGGCCTCCCGCGAGAAACCGCGTGTGCCGATCATCGCATTGACACCATTGGTAAAAACGGCACGACGGTTGTCTTTGACATGGGGTCTGCACTGCGTCGTTGTTGACGAAGTTTCGCGTTTTAAAATGGCTGTTACGGCAGCAACGAAAATCGCGCGAGACGATGAATTCGCAGTAGGCGACGAGCAGATAATCGTAACTGCCGGCATTCCTTTTAACGTGCCCGGATCCACCAACATTTTGCGTGTCGCGTCAGTTTCCGAAAAGTTGTTGTACGGCGACGAAGCAGAGTGATAACCTAGCCCTCGCATTTTGAAGGGGGCTTGAAGTGTCAAAGTACGAGATGTTTCTGATTGGCGGAAGTAGTATGGTTGCTTTCGCTGTTCTACTGCTGTTTTCAGCAGGCGCACACGATAAACCGCTACGCAAAAGCATGGCGTTTTTTCTGCTGGGTGCTGGCCTGTTGTACATGGCGGATAAATATTCGTCTGGCGGGATCAATGCGGGCGACCTGCCGGGCGCAATTGTCAATTTGGCAACATTGTTCTTCTAGCGATTTAGGGGTGTAAAACAACGCTTTTCCACTTGCGTTATCCCCCGCTTAACCCTACAACGCCACCTTCACTGGTGCGTCCGGCTTAAGGGTATGCCGAGTCGCACTTACTACCACGCCTTAAATAAGGAGATGGAAATGCCCAAGATGAAGACTAAATCAGGCGCCAAGAAGCGCTTCAAAGTTACGGCCTCGGGTCGTATCAAAGCTGGTCAGGCAGGCAAACGCCACGGCATGATCAAGCGTTCGAACAAATTCCTTCGTAATGCTCGCGGCACAACAGTGCTTTGCAAAGCAGACGAAGGCATCATCAAAAAATACATGCCGTACGCGCGATAGGAGTCTGATACTATGAGAGTTACATCTGGTCCTACGACCCACGCCCGTCACCGCAAAGTAGTAAAAGCCGCTAAAGGCCACTACGGCGCACGTCACCGCAATTTCCGCACGGCAACGCAGTCCGTCGACAAGGCAATGCAATACGCAACGCGCGACCGTATGGCCCGCAAGCGTAACTTCCGCGCTTTGTGGATCCAGCGTATCAATGCTGGCGTTCGTGCAATCGACCCTGCGTTCACGTACTCACGATTTATCAACGGTCTGAATTTGGCTGGCATCGAGGTTGACCGTAAGGTTCTCGCTGACTTGGCCGTTCACGAACCGGAAGCGTTTGGTGCAATCGTTGCACAGGCCAAAGCCGCACTGTAAAGTCGGTAATAGATTATACAATGAGGCCTGCACTTAATTGTGCGGGCCTTATTTTTTTGGGGAATGGTTTTCATTCATTGATCTAACTTGATGCACGGCCTTCTTCCACCAGCGCCGCCACATCAAGCGGCACATTGATCATCGTTAGGTTTCCATCGTCGTCGATCTGCCAATCTGATTGTGGGCGATCACGATACAGCTCCAGCCCGTTGCCGTCAGGATCATCGAGATAGACAGCTTCACTGACCCCATGATCCGCAGCACCTGTCAAAACATAACCAGCGCTTTGAACACGATCGATGGCTTGGCCCAATGTCGCACGGTCTAGAAGAACGAAGGCCACATGATACAATCCGGTGTGACCTTTTGGCGGTGGCGTCCCGTTTTTACTGTCCAAAGTGTTTAGACCAAGGTGATGATGATAATCATCAAAGGATAGAAACACCATCCGCTCTCCATATTGGAGCACAACGCGCATTCCGATTACATCGCGATAAAATGCGGTCGCCCGTTCAATATCTGCGACCATCAGATGGCCGTGCCCTACGTGCGCACCCGGTACGCCTTGGTTTGCTTGCGTCATCAAAACAATCCTTTGTAATATGCTGGGACAATTATTTTAGAATTACAGGAGTATTGGATAGAAATCCCGCCGGTGCAAGTTAACGACAAGTTCAATCGGAATATCGACGCATCTTGGCCGAAACATCGGGGCTTATTGCATTTGGATAGTTGAATGCTTGCAATTTCGCCCCCCGCGCCGTAACCAAATCCAAACGAGAATAACGAGGGTGACATGGACGGAATTCAGGAACTCAAGGCCAAGTATCTTGCGGAGGTTGCGGATGCAGGCGATGAAAGCACGATTGAAACCGTGCGGTTGGCCGCCGTTGGCAAAAAGGGCGAGGT
>JAESQH010000164.1 GCA_016765235.1 Paracoccaceae bacterium | reverse complement strand
TCTTAGATCATATCGTGGGCGTATGGGTACGATGGCCCAGCAAGTGCTGATCTGGGTGCTTATCTTTCTTGCTGCCGTCATTATTTACGGTTTCAAAGAACAACTTCAACGTCAGTTGTTTCCGTCCCAAGGCGTGATGATTTCGGACGATACGATAAGCTTAACGCGGGCGCGTGACGGGCATTTCTATGCTGATATTTTGGTTAACGGTGTCTCGGTCGAATTTGTGATCGACACTGGTGCAAGCGAGGTTGTCTTGGCTACGCAAGACGCCGAAAGGGTCGGGATATCCCTTGATCGGCTCATGTATCTAGGAATCGCCGAAACAGCGAATGGTACTGTGCGAACAGCGCAAACCACGCTTGATACGTTTGAGTTTGCCGGAATTAGCAACGTTAATGTCCGCGTGTTTGTGTCCGAGGGTCAGATGAGTGTATCACTGCTTGGTATGGCTTACCTACGCCAGTTCGCGCGCATCGAAATCATCGACGATACGTTACTGTTGTACAGGTAATCAGGGCGTATTTTCGGCCTTTTGTGTCCAGCGACCATCTTCTTGCGCCCAGTATTTGGCGGGCAGTTTTGCTGCCGTCGTGGCTTTCCAATCAGCGCGCGCGGCATTCAGGGCATCCGCATCATTCCCGTCAAACAGAACGCATACTCGGTCGAACTTGTTCATCTTTTCAAATGGATAGGCAGCACCATCGACCAAAAATAATATATTGGCCTGATTTGGCTCTTCGTCTCCGATGGTCAGATAAACAGGTTGATGTTTCGCGCCCTCCCCCGCCACACCATGCGGTAGGAAAGAGTCGTCTTTATACGTCCATAATTTTTCATCCAGAAACGCCAAACGATCAGCGTTGCCCCCCTTTACCAACGCGCGCCATCCACGTTGCAACGACTTTTCCAGAAGCTCCGGTAAAGTGCGTTCAAGCGGTGTTTGGGTCAGGTGGTAAAGAGGACTTCTGCCAAGATCAGCCCTCGAACTTATCGCGAATGAGACGGTCGAGTGCGCGAACACCCCAGCCTGTCGCGCCTTTCGGTGCCAGTTCACTGTCGCCAGACAACAGTGCAACACCTGCGATATCGAGGTGGATCCACGGTGTGTCTTCCTTGACAAATCGTTGCAAGAACTGCGCGGCAGTGGATGCACCGGCGGGCCGACCACAGGAATTCTTCATATCGGCGGTCCGCGATTTCAATAGCTTGTCATAAGCGGGCGAAAGTGGCATGCGCCATGCGCCCTCGTTTTCCGTATCTGCTGCCTTCATGAAATCTCTGCACAACGCATCATTGTTGGAAAATACACCGGCCTTTTCATGGCCAAGGCCGACAATAATCGCGCCAGTCAAGGTCGCAAGGTTGATCATGCCAACGGGTTCAAACCGTTCTTGAGTATACCAAAGGATGTCAGCCAGAACCAAGCGACCCTCTGCATCCGTATTATTAATCTCGATCGTGTCACCTTTCATGGAGCGCACGACATCGCCGGGGCGCATCGCATCGCCGTCCGGCATNTTNTCNACNANNCCGACNACNCCNACCACNTTNGCNTTNGCNNNGCGCAACGCCAGNGNNNNCATNACNCCNGANACNACNCCCGCGCCNCCCATATCCATGGTCATGTCTTCCATGCCAGCCGACGGTTTGATGGAAATACCGCCCGTGTCGAACACAACGCCCTTGCCAACCAGGGCGAACGGAGCCTCATCACCGCCGCCGTTCCAACGCATCACGACAACTTTCGAGGGGCTGGTAGACCCCTGCCCGACGGCCAGAAGTGTTCGCATGCCCAGCTTGGCCAGTTCGTCTTCTTCAAGAATTTCAACATCAAGCCCAAGCTCTTGCATTGCCGCCAAACGAGCAGCGAAATCGTTGGTGGTCAGAATGTTTGAAGGCTCGTTAACCAAATCACGGGTGAAGAAAACACCCTCGGTCAGGGCCGCCATCGGTCCCGCTTCGGCCGCGACTTTTTCCGGATTGTTAACCATCATGGTTGCGCCTTGAATTTCGGCTGTTTCCGTCGTTTTATGCGCGATAAATGCATATGCTCGCAGGGCAAGGCCATAGGAAATATCCGCGGCCCTTGGACTGCCAGCTGCAAGAACTGTCAGCGCATCCGTGCCTTTATAAACCGCCATTGTTGCGCCAGCTTTACGCGCCTCAACGACCGATGGGCGTTTGGGCAGTTTCACAACCATCACGCCTTCGCACTCCATTCCGGCGGGATACGCCAACGCAACACCTGCGCCATTGTCCAACTTGTCGAACGCCTCGCTTAGCGCAAACCGTGCAACTGCACCTTTGGACAAACGATTAACGCGCCGCGCCAACGTGTCGATNTTNCCATCNGGNCTNACNANAACGGCGAGCTTGCCGGTAAGGCCNGCGATGGCGTCGATATCGGATTCGACGAAATTGATGCTGATCGGAGTTGTCATTTTATATTCCTCAAAAACTGGCAGAATCTTGCTGTCTATAGTCCTATCGCGATAACATCGCCTTGACCAGTTGGGGGTGACGAAATAGGCCGGATTAGGTAAACTGCGCCAAACTTAAAGGGTAGAGCGAATCCGTGAACCGGCTTGATAGATATTTGTTTGTTACACAGCTAGGACCATTCGGGTTTTTCGCGCTGGCCCTGACGGGTATAATCTGGCTGGCACAAACTCTGCCCCTGATGGAAATCATCATTGATAACGGGCAGTCCGGATTTATCTTTCTGGAGTTCGCCACCCTGATCTTACCAAATGTGTTGATAGTGGTGCTGCCTTTTGCAGTCTTCGCTTCAACGCTGTTCACTATCAACCGGCTGTTTGGTGAATCAGAGATGGTAGTGATATTGTCCTCCGGACTATCACCCACCCGTGTTATCCGCGCAACCGTTGCGGTCGGGGTTCTGGCGATGCTTGGGATAGCTGTACTGGTGGTTGTGTTGCAGCCCCGATCCACCACACGGCTTGCGGATCGAATTGTGAAGGTCAGGCAGAATTTTGTCGGAACGTTACTGCGCGAAAAGCAGTTCATTCACCCGACAAGCGGCGTAACAATCTACATCAAAGAATCCAGTAAGGCTGGCGAAATCGAAGGGCTGTTCCTGAACGATCAACGTGATCCGATTAATCCCGTTACCTATTCTGCAAAACAGGCATTGCTACTTCAAGACGAGGACGAACTTCGGTTGGTTATGATTCAGGGCGTGATGCAACGCTATTCGATGATTGAAAAAAACCTGAACATAATCGAATTCGATCAATTCATTTTCGATTTGAGCGGCATCCTTGGTGAAGCGCAGGTGCGTGAGCCCAGACCCTTAGAATATTTTATTTCCGAGTTGCTTAATCCGGATCAGATCATTGTCGGTGGCGGTACGTATAGTGCATCGACCTATTTAGCAGAAGCGCACGCAAAATTGGCGTTCCCTTTGCTTGGGTTTGCCTTACCGATTTTTGCTTTCGCGATGTTGATGACGGCAAGCTATAAACGCACCGGCCTTGGAATTCGCATCGCGGTGACGGGCGCGTCCGGCATAGTTATCGTTGGTTCGACATTGATAATAAAAACATGGGTTTCTGCCAATCCGGGCATGTACCTACTTTCCTATGCTCCGGCCTTATTCTGTCTGTTCTTGGCGCTGTTGGTTTTGACGAAAAGTCGCGTTAAACGGACGCTATACCAGCTTCCGGCGAGGGTCTGATATGACGTTATATTCCTACATTGCGCGAAGGTTCTTCTTTAATGTTGCACGCGTCCAGCTCGGGATATTTGCGCTGTTATTATTGATTGTGACCACAGATGTGATGCGGTTTTTGTCAGAACGTGGCGTCGAGACCAAAGTGTATATTCAGCTTATTTCCGTGACTTTACCCGAATCCCTGACAACAATCTTCCCGCTGGTAATTTTACTTGGCAGTATGTTCACTTTCCTTGGTATGTCCCGATCAAGCGAACTGGTTATTGTACGCGCGTCAGGCATATCGGCGTTGAAAATGTTGCTGGCCCCGACTATCGTTACGATCCTGATTGGACTGGTTATCGTTGCGGCGTGGAACCCGATCCTTGCCGCAACCATTCGTAAAAGCGCCGACATCCGGGCCGAGTACACCGGCAGGGGTGGAAGTCAGATGTCTATTTCGCGCGAAGGNTTGTGGCTTCGCCAAACNGGCGNAAACAGCAATTTTATCATTCAAGCACGTAATTCCAGCCGAACGGGTGACATCCTTTACGGTGTCCGTTTTCACGAATTTTCCAACNAAGGCGATGTCGTTCGCCGAATTGAGGCCTCACGTGCCGAGTTGCAACCNGGTGCGTGGAAACTGATCAACGCGACGCAATGGCGNTTTCTGGATAAGAACTTGTTTGAAACNGCAGANATCCGGCCCTACCCCGAAATCGTAATACCTACCGATTTAACCAGCGATCGCATTCTCAGCAGTTTCGCGGCGCCGAAAACAATTTCCGTATGGAAACTTCCTGCCTTCATCGATCGATTAAACGCGTCCGGTTTTTCCGCTGTACGCCATGAAGTATTTTTGCAATCACAATATGCGACCCCATTGATGTTGGTTGCTATGATGCTGATCGGGGCCGCCTTTTCATTGAGGCAC
Organism: Paracoccaceae bacterium; assembly: GCA_016765235.1. Lineage (GTDB taxonomy): Bacteria > Pseudomonadota > Alphaproteobacteria > Rhodobacterales > Rhodobacteraceae > NORP23. Next base: position 11,550 of record JAESQH010000164.1, on the reverse strand, counting down.
GTCAGATTCGCAAATGTCGGGGTCATGGCGCTTATGGCAATTTTGTCAGGTTTCTTCCTGTTTGCCATCAAGAATGTTGCCGAATCGCTCGGACAGGCGCAAGAAGTTCCGATACTGTTAGCAACATGGGCGCCGCTTATAGCCGCTGCCCTTTTTGCGTTGGCGTTCGTGTTGCATCTGGAGGATGGCTAGAAATTTTATGCGAGTGTCTATCTGCAATTTCCTAATATCTGTGCGGCGTGGGTTTATTGCCCTAATCATGCTTGTTGCTTTGGGGCTCGCGCCCCAGTTGGCCATTGCGAATTCCGACAACCCCATCAGCTTGCTGGCTGACACGATAAATATGGACGAGGTCAACGGATTATTAAGTGCTACCGGCAATGTTCAGGTGTTTTTCGGTGATACAGTTCTTTCGGCAAGTAGTATCGTCTACGATTCTGCTACTGGAATAGTAACGGCGCAAGGTCCCCTAATTATTNCGGATGCAACTGGTATAATCATTTTGGCGGATTTTGCAGAAGTATCAAACGATCTTCAGCGCGGTCTGGTTCAAGGCGCCAAACTTTTGCTCGCAGACCAGATGCAGTTGGCTGCGACGGAATATGAACGCACTGGGGGGCGGTTTGATACGTTAAACAACGTCGTCGCCAGCACTTGCAAAATATGTGGTGCCCGCCCAATTCCGGTTTGGCAAATACGGGCTCGTCAAGTGATCCGCGACAATGAACTTAAACAGATACACTTCCGAAGCGCGACGTTCGAAATATTCGGTCTGCCGGTCTTTTACTTGCCCTATATTCGTATCCCTGACCCATCTGTACGTCGTGCCACCGGTTTTCTGAGCCCGATTATTTTATCGTCAGAATACTTCGGTGATGGTATAAAGCTGCCGTATTATCTGGTTTTGGGTGAAAATGCAGATGCCACAATAACGCCAACTCTGAATTTTACCGGTGCAACCGTGCTCGACGCAGAATACCGTCAGCGCTTTGAAAATGGTGGATTCGACACGTTCGGTGCAATTACCCTGAATGGCGAAGCAGGCGAATTCGGGCGTGGTTTCCTAACTGTTGACGGCAGTTTTGAGGTATTCGACGAAGTGACACTGGATTTCGGTGCAACGACAGTTTCCGACAATGGTTTTATGCGCCAATATAATTACGATGATACTGACCGGTTTGTCAGCGAGTTGAAGTTCAGTCGATACCGCAACCGCAGCTATTTCTCGCTTGCGGCCGCGGTGATGAGCAGCCTTCGGGATGACGAAGACAACGATACGATCCCCGTTGTGTTCCCCGAATTCAGCTATCGAGGGTACCGCACCGATCCACTTTTAGGCGGTAAGTTCGGGTATGAGTTTAACACAGTCGGGCTAGCGCGTAACGTCGGCGAGGATTATTTACGCATCGGGGTCGGTCTCGATTACCGCGTTCCGATTGATTTGCCCCNTGGGTTGCGAGCGTCAGGTTTCGTTAATCTTGACGCAGATATTTACCGCGTNTGGAATAGCNTGGATTTNCCNGACACACCTTTGGTCAGTGTGCACCCCTCAGTCGGGGCTGATATTCGCTGGCCATTGTCCAAAACAACGCCNAGCGCTCGCCATATTTTTGAGCCAGTTTTGCAACTTCTTTTTACGGCTGATCCTACTTTCAACGACCTAGTCCCGAATGAAGACAGCCAACAGGCGGAGTTCGACGAAACCAACTTATTTGAGCTGAACCGCTTCCCTGGTCGGGATGTAACCGAAACAGGGTTTCGCGCCAATATCGGCGCCACCTATACACTTTATGACAACGACGGTTGGGCGCTTGGCCTTGCAGGGGGATTGGTTGTTCGCTCTGAACCTTCGGATTTATTTGGCGAAGACACGTTGCTGGGCGGGTCGCGCTCAGACATACTCGGGGCGGTCAGTTTTGAATTTGCACCCAATTTCAACGTGATTGGTCGCTTTCTGTTTGACGACAAATTCGACTTCAAACGCAGCGAAACGCAATTTTCCACATCGTTCGCAAAATGGGACGTCGGGGGGACATTCGTTTACCTCGCAGCAGACACCTTAGCCCTTGCGTCAGATGAACGCGGCGAAGGTACGATCGATGCCCAGTACCGTTTCGCCAACAACTGGGCGCTGGATTTCGACTGGAAACGGGATTTGCTGGAAAATCGGGATGTTTCCGCTGGAATTGGTCTGTCATATGAAAATGAATGTATAGAAATCGGGCTTTCCCTCTCGCGCAACTTCACTTCTTCGAATAACGTGGTGCCATCGACGGATTTCAACCTGAAGGTCGAACTAGCTGGATTCGGTGGGACATCTAGCGGTGACCGGCCTGCAGCACAATGTGCATTTTAAGTGTATTACGAGGTTTAAGAATGGGTAAATATTCGAATTGGGTTCTAACACTATCGTTGGCAATCTTTGCATGGGCACCGGTTGCACATGCGGCAAACCCCTATTCTGCGGCCTATGCGGTTAACGACTCGATCATAACAAACTTCGACATCAGCGAGCGGGTCAAACTTCTGCGCACCCTTGGCATCCAATCCACTAATTTACAGCAAGACGCAGTCGACCAATTGATTGACGACCGCCTGAAATTACGTGCCGCGGGTACATTCGGACTGGCGATCACTGACGAATCGCTCGCGAATGGACTGGCTGGTATTGCTGCATCCCAAGAAACAACAGTGGATGCATTGTGGGCCAAAGCGCGTGCACGCGGGGTTTCACGCCAAGCGTTTGATGACTATTTTTCAGCCCAACTTATTTGGCGCGAACTGGTGCAACGCCGTTTCCGCCAAGCGGCCGACCCGACAAGTGTAGATATCGACAACGCAGTCAATGTTGCCGCCGCCGTAACACAACGATCAATATTGTTGGCCGAAATTGCCCTGCCCTTCGCGGAGCGCGGCGAGGCGGCTACAATCGCATTCGCTGAAAGACTTTCTCGNGACCTGAACAACGGNGCTAGNTTCGAGACTGCGGTCCAGAACTTCAGCCGCTCTAGTACTGCAGCAAACGGTGGGCAAATTGGCTGGCTTTCTCCCGAACGTCTACCTGCGGCAATCGCATCTAAGGTGAGTGGCCTTTCATCGGGACAGGTTTCGGACCCAGTTCGAATTTCGACAGGCATAATAATCCTGAAAGTTGTCGCCTCGCGCACCGAGTCTAGCGCATTGCAAAAGACCGTTTCGGTCGAATATGCGGTGCTNGATTTCAGTGGCCAGTCCAGTGCGATTACGNCCGCTATTGGCATGCAGCGCGGTTTGGATGAATGCAGCGCAATTAATTCGTCAGCTGGCGATTTCGGACCGCTTAGTGGTCTATTCGGCCCAACTCCGGTCAACGGTGTGCCTGCCGACATCGCTTTATCCCTTGCTCGTTTGATGCCCGGCAAAAGCGAGGTCATTACCAACGGCGACAGCGTTCTATTGGTTCAGCTATGTAACCGGACCACGGATTTGAGCGAACCGATAAAAGCACAGCTTAGAAAAAACCTGTTTGGCCAAAAGCTGGGCAAACTGGCCGAGGGCTACTTGCTAGAGTTGCGCCGCACTGCGATTATCGAGCAACGATGACCCAGAAACCTGTCGCCCTTACTCTTGGCGAACCGTCGGGAATTGGGGGCGAAATAACGCTTAAAGCGTGGCGAACCTTGCGCGGCGAGTTACCGTTTTTCCTGATTGCAGATGCCAAACATATGCTGTCGCTGGCAGAACAGTCGGATGTTCCCATACAAGTTATTGCCGATCCGGTCGAAGCTGCATCTGTAATGACGAACGCATTACCGGTTCTTGATCACCTTTTGCCTGCACCAGTAACGGGTGGCGCTCCCAATGCGCAAAATGCAATCGAAGTTGTCGCGATGATTAAACGTGCTGTCGATCTGGTGCAATCTGGTCAAGCATGCGCTGTCACCACCAACCCAATCCACAAGAAAGCACTGCAAGACGGTGCGGGTTTCGCTTTTCCTGGACACACTGAATACCTTGCGAGTCTTGCAAATGTTGCGCGCCCGGTAATGATGTTAAGCGCACCGGAATTACGTGTGGTCCCTGTCACGATCCACATTGCAATCAAACAGGTTGCCGAGGTTTTGGATGCAGCATTATTGGAACAAACCATCCGCGTAACGCATAAAGCCATGATCGATGACCTTGGTATTGACGCGCCGCGAATTGCGGTCGCTGGACTTAATCCTCACGCGGGCGAAGAAGGTACTATGGGAATTGAGGAGATCAATTTCATCACCCCGACACTGGATAAACTTCGCGCGGAAGGGATGAATTTGGCTGGACCAATGTCCGCTGACACGATGTTTCACCCAGCGGCGCGCGATAGTTACGATCTGGCGATTTGCATGTACCACGATCAGGCGTTGATCCCGATTAAAACGCTGAACTTCGCGGCTGGTGTCAATNCGACGCTAGGATTGCCGTTCATCAGAACCTCGCCTGACCACGGGACCGCCTTTAATATTGTGGGGCAAAACATTGCCGACCCGCAATCTTTGATCGAGGCATTACGGACGGCCAACGAAATGGCCAAGCATCGGGGGACGTTATGAGTATTGCCCAAGACGGCCTTCCTCCACTTCGGGAAGTTATAGCTGACCATGGTCTGAATGCCCGCAAATCAATGGGGCAAAACTTCCTGTTCGACTTGAATCTGACATCAAAAATTGCGCGACGCGCCGGGAATTTGACCCAGTGTGATGTGCTTGAGATCGGCCCCGGACCGGGTGGCCTGACGCGCGCGTTGTTGATGGAAGGGGCGCGCAAGGTCGTTGCCATTGAAATGGACAATCGCTGCCTTGCTATACTTGATCAAGTCTCAGCAGCCTATCCCGATCGGCTTGAGGTAATTGAAGGGAACGCGCTGGATGTTAACCCATTACCCCATTTGACGGCTCCGATCCGTGTAGTCGCGAATCTGCCATATAACGTGGGAACCGAGCTGTTGATCCGATGGTTAACACCGCCGGCATGGCCGCCCTACTGGCAAAGCCTGACTTTGATGTTCCAAAAAGAGGTTGCGCAACGNATTGTTGCNGCGCCNGGNTCCAAAGCCTANGGGCGTTTATCGGTNCTGGCGCAATGGCGTACCGATGCAAAGCTGGCGTTTGAAATTTCGCCGCAAGCATTCACGCCGCCACCAAAGGTAACATCCGCCGTTGTGCATTTGGAAAGGTTGGATGAGCCACGCTTTCCTGCGAACGCGAAAGACTTGTCACGAACCGTTTCATTGGCGTTTGGACAGCGACGCAAGATGTTACGCTCAAGCCTGAAATCGCTGGGAAAAGATGTGGAGGAACGGATTCGCGAGGCCGACATCGATCCGACCACACGCGCGGAACAAGTTTCCGTTGAAGGGTTTTGTCGCCTCAGCCGCGTCCTGTTTCCAAAATAATCAACTAGGCTGTGGCTGATCTTCTGCTGCTTGATCTACCTCGTTAGAAGTGTCTTTGGCTGGCTGGCGGCGCGGGCCACGGCTGCGTTGCTTATTCTCGGGCGTTGCAACCAAATGTTCGCCAACATCTGGTTGTTCGCCAGTTTCTTGCGCAAAATCTTCGCTAACAACCGGTTGCTCGATTTCAGGTTTGGCCTGTTCTTTTTGCTGTTGCTTTTGCTGTTGCTGTTGTGCTTGGCGCGCCTGCTGTTCCGCTTGACGTTCGGCTTGTTGGGCTTGTTGTTCGGCTTGCTGGGCCTGTTGTTCGGCTTGACGTTCAGCGATCTGGCGCTGCGCCACCTGCAGTATACGGCTGTAATGTTCTGCGTGTTGCTGGAAACTTTCCGCGGCCACGCGGTCATCGTCCATCAATGCGTCATGCGCCAAACCACGATATTTTTCGATAATCTGTTGCGGAGTACCGCGCACACGCCCCTCGGGACCGGTGCTATCAAACACACGATTTACGACGCTGCCGGACGTGTTGTTGCTCCGACGGTTATTATTCTTATTTCTCGAACGGGATTTGTTTGAAGGTCTCATGCTCACGATTTCTGAAGTGTGGGATTGAAAGATATGCGCAATGGTGCGCAGATAGTCTCGCGTGAAATTCCCAATATGGGGTTAACGTTTCCACTCTCAACGAGAGAACCGTCAGGGCTCAATCTCGGGTGGATGATGTAATTTACACCCTCATACTGGTTGATAACAAGAGGAAAAAGGTCACAGTGGTGTTAAATTAGCAGAAAATGTGCCTTTCTCTACTTTTTCACAGCTACAACACGATCTTTCCCACCCAAATCACTGGAAACAGTTACGTCGGCGAATCCGGCAGCCCTAAAAATCTTAACCACATCCGGCCCTTGCGTATGCCCGATTTCGAACAAAGCCAAACCTTGATCAGCCAAATATTCGCCCAAACTCGCGGCGATCGTGCGATAGGCTTCCAACCCGTCGCCGCCGGGTGTCAGCGCGAGGAACGGTTCCCAGTTGCGAACATCAGGGGAAAGCTCTGCCATTTCNGCGGCCGCGATATAAGGCGGATTTGAAACGATAAGATCAAACTGCCCNGCAACNGCGTCAAACCAGTTCGAAANGATTGGGTTNACCNTGTCGGTNACGTCGTGTGCCGCTGCATTCTTGGTCGCAATCGCGATTGCTTCGCTGCTAATGTCAATGGCAATCGCGCGGGCATCAGACCATTCCGCAGCCAACGTCACGGCCAGAATGCCGGATCCGGTTCCAAGGTCAAGAATGCGTTGGAACGGGCCATGTTGTAATGCGGCTTCAATCAGCGATTCCGTTTCCGGTCGTGGATCTAGAACGTCTGGAGTGACGATAAACCAACGCCCCCAAAATTCGCGTCCGCCGATGATTTGGCTAACCGGCTGAAATTTTTCGCGCGATGCAAGATACGTGTCAAATGTACGGAAGACTTCTGGGTGAACTTCTTCATCGCCCATCAATAATAGGCGTGATGGATCGGACTCCATCGCATGGGCCAGAAGTACCCGCGCATCTACGTCTGCGTTTGGTATCCCTGCATCTGTTAACCACTTGGTAGCGGTCCTTAATGCTTCATTAACGGTGACACTCATGGATCCAGCTCCGCCAGTTTTTCAGCTTGATCTGCGGCTGTTAGTGCCTCGATCAATTCATCAATATCGCCCTGCATGATTTGATCGAGTTTATACAAAGTCAGATTAATCCGGTGGTCCGTCACCCTGCCCTGTGGGTAATTATAAGTCCGGATACGCTCGGAACGATCGCCTGACCCGATCTGCCCTTTACGTGCGGCGGAGCGTTCATCGTCAACCTTCTGGCGTTCCATATCGTAAAGACGGGTACGCAAAACCTGCATCGCTTTCACGCGGTTAACGTGTTGGGATTTCTCTGACGAAGTCACCATAATTCCCGTTGGAAGGTGGGTTATACGCACCGCCGAATCGGTTGTATTCACATGCTGCCCGCCAGAACCTGATGCGCGCATCGTATCTATTCGGATGTCCGTTGCGGGAATGTCAATGTCCACTTCTTCGGCCTCGGGAAGCACGGCGACCGTTGCTGCTGACGTGTGAATGCGCCCACCTGATTCGGTGGCTGGTACGCGCTGCACACGATGCACACCAGATTCGAATTTCATCACGGCAAATACGCTGTCACCTTTAATGTTAACGACGACTTCTTTGTATCCACCAACGTCGGAGGACGCTTCCTCCACGATCTCGAATTTCCAACCCCGATTTTCGCAGAAGCGATGATACATACGCAGCAAATCACCGGCAAACAGTGCCGCCTCGTCGCCGCCTGTTCCAGCGCGAATTTCCAGAATCGCGGGACGGTGGTCGGCTTCGTCTTTTGGAATAAGCGCTAACGTAATCGCCCGCTCGGCATCCGGTAACTTGTCTTTAATCTCTTGTAATTCTTCTTGCGCCAACTCCCGCATTTCGGGGTCGTCCAGCATTTCTGTCGCTTCGATCTGTGCTTCAAGAAAACCTTGATAGGCGTCGATCTGTTCAACAACAGGTTTGAGTTCGGAATACTCGCGACCAAGGGAGGCCAATTCGCTTGTCTCGGCGCCCCCGGATAGTTTCGCCTCGATAAACGCGAAGCGTTGCCGGATCATTTCCAGTTTGTCAGATGCAATCATTTTAAGGCCGTATTATTGTTCGAACGACTGAAGTGTGTTTACCCACGACAGCACCCGTTTTTCGTTCACGCCGAGGTCATCATATCCAAATCGCGACTGCGAATAGATGGCAATCGTAGAGTTTCCGCCGTTCAGATCGATAAATTTCACGGATATATAATCCGGCAAATTCAATCTCTGACTGCGCTGAACATACGTCATCCAGCCCTCTTCAGGCGAACCTGCAATTCGCTTGGTCTTGGACTGGCTCAGCACATAATCGTCGAACGCTTTGGCCATTAACGTCGGGTTTGCCGAATAAACCGGTGATGGTACGTCAACAAACTCTTCGGTCAATGCAGGCGGCGCCATGCGGAAACTACGAGGTTGAACTGTTTGGGGAACCGTCAGCGGGTCCACATGCCAAACTTCGACGTCGTGCTCTACATTACTAACATAATAAAACAAACCGCCAGCCACCCCGAATGTCAAAAATATCAAAAAAATCGCCATACGGACCATAATAATTATGCTGCGTTATCCGCAGCCTCCTGCTCAGCTTCAATTTCTTTTGCTTTTGCTTCGACCATTTCAACAATGTGGTCAACCATGTACGCATTATCCCGTTTATGGTCCTGTTTACCAGCCAAATATACCATTCCCGCTCCGGCACCTCCGCCGGTAAAGCCAACATCGGTCATTAATGCCTCTCCCGGGCCGTTCACCACACACCCGATTATCGATAGGCTGACAGGTATTCGGATGTGTGCGAGCCTGTGTTCAAGTTCCGCCACGACCTTGATCACATCAAATCCTTGGCGTGCACAGGAGGGACACGAAATAATGTTCACACCGCGATGTCGCAGCCCCAAGGATTTCAATATTTCGAAACCAGCCTTAACTTCCTCAACAGGATCGGCAGAAAGCGAGACCCGAATTGTATCGCCAATCCCCATCCAGAGCAGGTTTCCCATACCGATGGCAGATTTAACGGTGCCGGAAACCAGCCCGCCTGCTTCGGTAATGCCAAGGTGAATCGGTGCGTCCGTTAACTCGGCCAATCCTTGATAGGCCGCCGCTGTCATGAAAATGTCGGAAGCTTTCAGCGGAATCTTGTAATTCTGGAAATCGTTATCCTCAAGAATGCGGATGTGATCCATGCCACTTTCAATCATCGCATCAGGGCACGGCTCGCCGTATTTGTCCAACAGATGTTTTTCGAGCGAACCCGCATTCACACCGATACGTATGGCACAACCGTGGTCTTTCGCCGCTTTGATAACTTCGCGCACTCGCTCAGCCGAACCGATATTGCCAGGATTAATTCGCAAACAGGCAACGCCTGCTTCAGCCGCCTCAATCGCGCGTTTATAGTGGAAATGGATATCCGCTACGATTGGAACAGGGCTGGCTTTAACAATCTCGGCCATAGCAGCGGTGGAGGGCACATCAGGACAGGAGACGCGGATAATGTCTGCCCCCGCCTCTGCACATTCCTGAATTTGCGCAATCGTCGCTTTAGCGTCCGACGTTAACGTATTGGTCATCGTCTGCACGGTAATCGGAGAATCCCCGCCCACAGGTACGTTACCCACATGAATGACACGGCTTTTACGGCGCTCGATATCACGCCAAGGACGAATAGGGTTATGCGACATACGCGATTTCCAATTTATGCAATGTTTCTTGGGGGATTTGTAAACCCGACGAACACCATTGTCACCCCATCGAGTTAAATGGGGCTATTGGTTCAGGCGCGCCACGTTCTGGCTACGCCATGCTTCGGCAGCGACTTGTAGGGCAACCGACGGGTCGTCAACCTCTGCCATTGTCCCCGCGACGGACGTCGGCAAAAGTGCGATATCTCGAACGACTGCGGCAGAATTGCTGAGCGGTCCATAAGCCTCGTCGTCGATCATCACATAAACCGAAGTGGCATTTCCGGCCCGCAAATAGGCGGTTGGCGCGTCTCTTGGCAGCGAATACTGCTCGCCCGCAGCGAGGATTTTCTCAAATATGATCGTGCCGTTTTCCTGATAAACCCGCACCCATGCCTCTTGCACTGCAACAATACTTACGTTTGGTACGTAAGGTGTTTCGCTGACACGCGGCGAACCCTCAGTAACAGCGGCTATCTCGGTTTCAACCAAATCGACTTCGGTGAGCATGGCAACCGTGGTGTCTCCGGCATCGGGGTTAATTGCAAAAATCGGGCCGTCACGCGGTTGAACCACAGGAACATCCAGTTCTCGGCGTGAATATAAGATTGACGGGTCAGCAGCCAGTTCAATGCTCGAGGCGAGGAAACCGTCGGGTCCGTTAAGGCTTGCACCACCCAGATTATCCGGCTCGAAGGCAACCATTGGATTATCCTCGATCGGTGCAAATTCGACACGCTGAATATCTTGCAAAACGAACCATGCACCGTAACCAAGTACTCCGATAACGGCAGCCAATACCACTGCGGGACCAGCAGCAGCGACCGTTGCACCAGCAGCACCCGACCGCCGATCAACACCGTTTCCGGGCATATTTGGCGTCCAGGACTGTGGGTCAGTCAAAGGTTGCAGGTCAGTTTTTTTGTTCTTTAGCTGTGGCCCGCCCAATTCTACGCTCGCACTTTGGAACCGAGCCTCGACGCAAAAACGTGCGAATGTGACTTCAGGGTCCAACTCAAGATAACGGGCATATGACCGAACATATCCTGAAACGAAACTGGCGTTAGGGAAGACAGAAACATCGCAATTTTCGATGGCCGAAATATAGGCCGCCTTAACGCGCAATTCGCGTTGAACATCCAGCAAGGACTTACCTAGCGTGGCACGCTCGCCGCGCAGTTCATCCCCTAGTTTTCGTTCGAAAGAATCGAAACCGCCAAGGGTTATATCTGAGGGCGTGTTGCTCATTAGCCTGCTTGTTTAATTATTGCCTCGGTGCGTACTTATCCCAACGCCACGAAACCACAAGGGTTCCATGGCGTTAATAGATAATTTGTATCACCTTTTTGTGAGTTTGTGCAGGAAAAATTAACCCTCTAGCGAGGCCACAAATTACTTTTTACAAAAAGTGGCGATTTTACGCCTATGCGCTTAGCTCTGCTCTGTTCAATTCACAATGCCGCCAAAGGGAATCGAGCGCCCGCACCAGATGATCTGTCATCTGTGCATCATGCACCGGCGATGGTGTAAACCGAAGCCGTTCCGTGCCGCGTGGAACTGTCGGGAAGTTGATCGGCTGCACATAAATCCCGAAGTCTTCCAACAACCGATCAGACAGACTTTTGCACTTCACCGGATCGGCCACCAATACAGGGACAATGTGGCTGTTGTTCTCAATAACGGGTAAGCCTAGTGCTTTAAGACGCATTTTCAACACCTTAGCCGCTTCTTGTTGTGCATCGCGCAATTCTTGATGTTCTTTCAAATACCGAACAGAGGCCGCGCCCCCAGCAGCAACAGCCGGTGGAAGC
>JAESQH010000163.1 GCA_016765235.1 Paracoccaceae bacterium | reverse complement strand
TTGTCGATCTCGTCGAGCAGGATAAGCGGGTTGATTGTTTTAGCCTTTTTCATCGACTGGATGATTTTACCCGGCATGGACCCGATGTACGTGCGGCGATGGCCCCGAATTTCGGATTCGTCGCGCACGCCACCAAGGCTGATACGGATAAATTCACGGCCAGTCGCTTTGGCCACGGATTTCCCTAACGAAGTCTTACCAACGCCCGGAGGGCCAACAAGACACATGATCGGGCCTTTCATCTTCTGACTGCGCTGCTGCACGGCCAGATATTCGACGATGCGTTCTTTAACTTTCTCAAGACCGTAGTGATCCTTATCCAGAACCGCCTGCGCCTTGTTTAAATCTTTCTTAACACGGCTACGCTTGCCCCAAGGGATCGACAAAACCCAATCGAGGTAGTTGCGAACAACCGTAGCTTCCGCCGACATTGGCGACATGTTTTTCAGCTTTTTCAGCTCTCCGTCGACCTTCTCTTTGGCCTCTTTGGAAAGCTTAACTTCCGCGATACGATCTTCGAGTTCACCTATCTCGCTCTGGCCTTCTTCGCCGTCGCCAAGTTCCTTCTGGATCGCTTTCATTTGTTCGTTCAGATAATACTCACGCTGCGTGCGCTCCATCTGGGTTTTGACGCGCGACTTGATTTTCTTCTCGACTTTCAACACCGACAGTTCGCTCTGCATCAGCTCGAAAATCTTTTCAAGACGCTGCGCGACATCGGTGATTTCCAGCAGGTTCTGCTTTTCAGCAATCGAAACACCAAGATGTCCGGCAACAGTATCCGCCAACTTATATGCATCGGCGGCTTCCTGTACCGCAGACAGCGCGTCTTCCGGCACGTTTTTATTCAGGCGCGCGTAGCGTTCAAACGTATCGGTTACGGAGCGCGACAGCGCGGTCACCAAATCGGAATCAGATTCGCCTTCTTCAACAAGAATGGCCTCGGCCTCGAAATAATCGTCATTTTCCAGAAAACGTGTGATCAAAACACGCTGTTTACCCTCAACCAGAACTTTAACCGTTCCGTCTGGCAATTTCAGCAGTTGCAGCACGTTGGCCAAAACACCGGTCTCGTTGATGGAGTCCGTAGTCGGCTCATCTTCGCCCGCGTCTTTCTGGCTGGAAAGTAGTATTTGTTTGTCGTCCTGCATCACCTCTTCAAGGGCGCGGACGGATTTTTCACGGCCAACAAAAAGCGGCACGATCATNTTAGGGAAAACAACAATATCCCGAAGCGGGAGTACCGGATAAGTAACGCTGTTTGAATCTGACATTGGTATTCCTTAATTCTGCAAAGCACTCCAACCCAGGTATCTGGCGACAGCAGCGCTTCCATTGTTTCATATAACTTGGAGTGCGCNGCGCAGGGTTTCAAGAGGATAAATTCGATCTGGTCCGGTTTTGTTCCCGCTTTATGAACGTATTGTGCATCCCCTTAACACAGTGTCGCAATATCGCCAATTTCGCGACGCGCGTGGAAGGCTGCTGCGAAATCGTCAAGTGCTCCTTCCGCGATGGCCGCTCGTAGACCCTGCATCAATTCTTGATAGTAATGCAGATTGTGCCACGTCAACAACATACTGGCGATAATCTCTTTGGATTTGTGAACATGGTGCAAGTAGGCACGCGAATAGTTTTGGCACGTCGGGCAGGTGCATTCTTCATCGAGCGGGCGTTGGTCATCAATATGACGCGCATTGCGTAAATTAAGCGCCCCCATCCGCGTTAACGCCTGCCCTGTTCGGCCGGACCGTGACGGCAAAACACAATCAAACATATCAATGCCGCGCTGCACGGCCCCGACAATGTCATCGGGCTTGCCAACGCCCATCAGATACCGCGGTTTGTCCGCAGGCAGCATTCCGGGTGCGTAATCCAGAACATCGAACATCGCTTTTTGACCCTCGCCCACAGCCAGACCGCCGATGGCGTACCCGTCAAACCCGATGGATTTCAAAGCCTCGGAACTTTCCTCACGCATCTCAGGCACGGTACTGCCCTGCTGAATGCCAAACAACGCATGATCGGGCCGATCGCCGAACGCATCTTTGGATCGCTGCGCCCACCTCATCGACATTCGCATGGAATCCGCCACGACGTTCAGTTCTGCCGGATACGGAGTGCATTCATCGAAGCACATGACGATATCGCTGCCCAACATCCGCTGAATTTCCATGGAGCGTTCGGGCGTCAGGTTGTGTTCGGATCCGTCAATATGGGATTTGAACTTCACGCCGTCTTCGGTCAGTTTGCGCAAACCTGCGAGGCTCATCACCTGAAAACCACCGGAATCGGTTAAAATCGGTTTATCCCAGTTCATAAATTTGTGAAGACCGCCTAACCGTTCAATCCGCTCGGCCGTAGGGCGTAACATTAAGTGATAGGTGTTGCCCAATAGGATGTCGGCCCCAGTGGCCGCAACACTCCCCGGCATCATCGCTTTCACGGTTGCGGCAGTCCCTACAGGCATAAACGCAGGTGTTCGGATGTCCCCACGCGGTGTGTGTAGCACACCTGTACGGGCTTTTCCTTGCGTTTGGTTGATTTTAAACGATACGTTTTTCACTTATTTTCCTGACTTTTTAGGCTTACCGCGCGTTCAACCCCAAATTTGCCGCAGTTTCAAGCCCTGCCGTCATCTAGACGTNNGCATTCTTATACCCTATATGTTTAGTCAGGAATTCCGAAAAGGATTGAAAAACATGAATGCTAACGCCGAAATGCCCATGGAGGGCACACCGCTGATCGCCCCGTCCACGACAGATCACCCCTTGTACGAAACTATCGTCGAGGCGTGCCGCACCGTTCACGACCCTGAGGTTCCGGTTAACATTTACGACCTCGGTCTGATCTATACGATCGACATCAATGACGAGTCGCACGTGGAAGTTAAGATGTCCCTAACGGCCCCCGGTTGCCCTGTGGCTGGCGAAATGCCGGGCTGGGTTGCGGATGCTATTTCGCCGATCGCTGGCGTTAACACTGTAAACGTCGAGTTGGTTTGGGAGCCGCAATGGGGCATGGACATGATGTCTGATGAAGCCCGCCTAGAACTGGGTTTCATGTAATGGCTGGTCTTGTTCAAAATCTGGTCTACCGCGTTAGTGTTTCGGCAATTGTCGGGGCGATTGTTGCTGGTGGTCTGATCTATCTGAACAATGATCGAGTTGTTAGATCTTATCGTGCCGAGCAGGCCACGCAGACTGAACAACANGATATGACTAACAAAGCGTTAATGGANGCNANNGANAGNNTNGCNTCNGCCATCCGNGAAATGGAAGCNNCNCAANCGNNNCAGNTGAACAGANTTCAGCGANNCNNTNANNGCNTTNGAAGCCAAAATCGATGCGATTNCGGTTGCCGANGCGGCTGACCTTTCCAGCGTAACAGATGCGATTGCGGCTTTGAATGCGGATCTGACGGCCAAAATCGAAGCTATAGCTCCCGCCATACAGGAGGAAAACTGATGTTTGGAATTCCCGGAAAACAAGCCGTTACGATGACGGATGCTGCCGCCACACAAATCTCTACCCTTATGGGCGATGGTGAGAAAAAAGGCCTGCGGATAGGCATCAAAAAAGGTGGCTGTGCAGGCATGGAATATACGATGGACTACGTCGAGGAAGTTGATCCCAACGACGAAGTTATCGAATACAACGGCGCGCGCGTTATGATCGCCCCGATGGCGCAGATGTTCCTGTTTGGAACGGAAATAGACTATCAGGTCTCGCTGCTAGAGGCCGGATTCTCGTTCAAGAACCCGAACGTAACCGAGGCTTGTGGCTGCGGTGAATCCATCAAATTTGCAGATATGTAAAACCAAAATCCCTACAGGAGTATGAATATGCGTCGTAAAGTTGCCGCTGGTAATTGGAAAATGAACGGCCTGAAGGCATCTATTGCCGAGTTGGAGGCATTGAAAGCCAGCACTGTGGGCGCGACTTGCGACGTTATCATCTGCCCTCCGGCAACTTTGATCGCGGCAATGGCTGGTGTATCAGGCGACATTATTATTGGCGGGCAAGATTGCCACTGGAACAAAACTGGAGCGCATACAGGTGATATTTCGGCGGAAATGTTGAAAGATGCGGGGGCCGGTGCGGTTATTCTGGGCCACTCCGAGCGTCGCGCTGATCACGGCGAAACAGACGGTGAGATTAACAACAAAGCACAAGCGGCGTGGCGTGCAGAATTGCAAGCCATTGTTTGTGTTGGGGA
>JAESQH010000162.1 GCA_016765235.1 Paracoccaceae bacterium | reverse complement strand
TCCCGTAGTTTT
Source organism: Paracoccaceae bacterium (assembly GCA_016765235.1). Classification (GTDB taxonomy): domain Bacteria; phylum Pseudomonadota; class Alphaproteobacteria; order Rhodobacterales; family Rhodobacteraceae; genus NORP23. Next base: position 17,944 of record JAESQH010000162.1, on the reverse strand, counting down.
TTGCACATACCCGCCGAGCGCCAGTTCTGTGCGCGGGTTCAACCCGACGCGGTACGTTGCCCCCACAGTTGCAATCTGGACGTTTTGGTCGGCCCATGTATCAGATGAGCGGTCGCTATATGTCGCGTAAACCTTCCATGCGGATGTCTGGTCTGGGTTCTGGTGAACCTCCAATCCGGCGGTGGTTTGATTGTAATAAACACCGTAATCGCCAAAAAAACCGCCCCCGATATCGTCTGCGACAAAGCGCTGATCATATCGGACATAACCGTAAACCAAGGTCCGGCGCGTCATATCAGGGGTGTAGCGCAGGCCGGAGGTTAGGGTATAACTTCCCTCGTTTCGCCCGCGCCCATCGTAAGCCGTGCCCGCAACAGAAACCCGATTTTCCCAGAGCGCTCGCGCAGATACTCGCCGCTGGTGCGTAACGCTGGCGGAGGCCGAATATGCGATCCCCGCCTGCGCTTTGGCGTCATCGTCCAACACAAATTCCAGACCACCGAACGTAATCGTGTCGTGCAAACAACCGCCATTGATATTAGTGCCAGGCTGCACGCCAAATCCGGCGCTGAACTTCCACGGCGANAACCTGTTTATCTGGTTAAGNGTACGGCGCACNACTNTCAACTCCGGTTCCGCCCGNGCGAAATCCGAGGCGCGGTAGAGCAATANTTTTGCCGAAATNAANTTNGACTGNCGCGCCTGCGATATACCCGAAATCAGATACGCCGCGAACCGCTGCGATGTTGTCAGCGNGTGGGAGCGGGCTTGTGTAGCCAACGTGTCTGCCAACGCCACCCGCCCCANTTCNTGTGCGGCGCGNGCCATCACCAACAACGCATCCATGTCGTCAGGGTTTTTTGTAAATTGTTGTTCCGCGCAGTAAAATGCGAAAGGGAAATTTTGCACCTCGACCAGACCACGCAAAGAAGTATCACACTCATCAGTCGCCGGGCGAACGATAGATGGAAAAAAGATAAAACTGGCCGTAAAAACCGCCAACGCCAAGGCACGAAAATAGGAATGATGGAGACGGGTTAACATGCTTTGGTCCGAAATTATTTNCGGCGAAATATGATGNCNNAAGTTAATGGATTCTTAAANTANTTGCCAGCCGTTCGATCTTTGTGTATCCCGAATATATTGTATTTTGCCGGAGTAAAGATTTTGAGAATTTTACCGTTAACCATCGCTGCAACTCTTCTTGTTTCCGCTTGTGGCGGTCCAGTCGCTACGCCAACCNCATATGTGTCGGTTCCGTTGGCGGATTTGGCCANAAACTCCCAACTAATCGTTTTCGGCAATGGTATGGGGTATGCGACGCGGTTCAATGATCCCACGTGGTCCAAAAATAAAAACGGCCCACGCCTTCAGCGATTTGTTTCGACGGGCACTCCTGGCGAATACGAGGCGGTGTTTCGCAACTTCGACCTAAGCAAAGAATACGGGCGTGCGACATTTACCATGCCAACCGCTTTGGCATCCGTTAGCGGAGTCACCGATCTGGGGTATAATTTCACGATCATTCGCAACAATGAGAACACGCTGGTTTACACCCTGTCTGGCCTGTTCACCGTTAACCTTGAGCGCGGCAACACCACGACCCTTTATGCAGGTGGTGGATTTTCGACGGAGTCTTACACCGGTGATGGGGCATTGCAACTGCTCAGCGGTTCAGCGAGCTATGTCGGCAACTTTATCGGTGAAAGCACCTATGCCGGTCGCGTGGTCGGCGACGTTGGGCTAAACGTGGACTTCGACGCTGCCGGCGATCAGGTGGATGGCTCTATATATAATTTGGTTGGGACCACCGGAAGCTATGTCTTCAATAACCTGATCATCAGCGCAACGATCGAACCTNTGTCTGCTTTCTCGGGTATTCTGGATGTNGACTACGCCGTTGGTGACGTGTTTGCATTTGACGAAAGAGGCCAGATTAAAGGTGGTTTCTACGGACCGGGCGCAGAAGAATTTGGCGCAACGATCCGCATAACCGACGGAAACAATCATATCCTTGTCGGTGCTATCAGTGGCGCTTTCGACGAATAGCACTGACCTGATCAATAGCGTCGGTTATCATCGTTAAGCATTCCGGCGAACTAAAACTGTGGTTCGCCCCTTTCGCCAACGTCAGGCTGATGTCTTCGCCCGCAGCATGATCGAGCAGTCGTAGGGCTACGGATTGGTCCACGTCAACGTCCGCCGTTCCTTGCAAGAACCGCACGGGAAAGGGCAGCGATAAAGGCGTCCGCAGCACAAACTGGTCGCGCCCATCCTCGATCAGCTTTTTGGTGATGATATATGGTTCATCGGAATATTCGGATGGTAATTCCAACCGCCCGCCCTCAACGATCGCTTGGCGTTGATCAGTATCAAAACTCGCCCACATGGAGTCTTCGGTGAAATCGGGTGCGGCGGCAATGCCAACCAAACCGCGAACTTTCAACGGCATAGCGCGGCAGACCAGCAGCGAAATCCACCCGCCCATGGACGAGCCTACCAACACTTGCGGCCCCTCCGTCAATGCACCAATCGCATCCATCGCGTCCTGCGCCCAATCTCCGATGCAGCCGTCGACGAAATCGCCCGANGATTTTCCGTGNCCACTGTAATCGAACCTTAGAAACGGACGGCCATTGGTGCGCGCCCATTCTTGCAAATGTAGGGCTTTCGTTCCTTCCATATCGGATTTGAAGCCACCCAAGAACACGACGCCAACGCCTTGTCCGTCGGTCTTGTTGTAAGCGATACGCCGGTCGTTCGTTTCTAGATATGATAGCATTTATAGGCTCCTTCAGCGTCAGAATGTACTTTGAAACCACAAAATTCAACTGCAAAGCGGTTGACTCTTGTGGTGCTTGGCGTAAACCACACCGCACCAGTAATCGGGCGCATTGTAGGCGTCAAACCACGAGGAGATTTGCATTGAGCGATGATAAAAAACTGCACGACATCGAGAAGATGGATTTTGTTAAACTCCAGTCTCGCCGTCGTAAAACTTCCGCAGACAGCGAAAATGGCGATGCCGCGCAAAGCGACGACGATCTTGTCAGCAAGTTGGTTGATGGTGCGCCGGAAGGCGTTGCAAAGCCCAAAGCCCCCACAAAACCCGCAATGATAGAAGTAGAGCCAATACCCGTGTCAGATATTCCCGTAGACGAAGTCGCCCAGTCCGATAACATTTTCCTAACCATGCCTGATGGTGCGAAACGCGAATACCCCGCCGGGATCACCGGTGCAGAGGTTGCTAGCGATATTTCAAAATCCCTAGGCAAGGCCGCATTTGCCTGTGCGATTGACGGCGTGTTCAGCGACCTCTCGATCCATATCGACGCTGACGCCGATTTCCAGATTTATACCGCCAAAGACGAAGACCAAGCGCTAGAACTTATCCGCCACGATGCCGCCCACATCATGGCGCGCGCGGTGCAGGAACTTTGGCCTGACGNGAAGGTCACAATCGGCCCTGTCATCAAAAATGGCTGGTACTACGATTTTGACCGCGCAGAGGCGTTCACGCCCGAAGACTTGATTACCATCGAGAAAAAGATGCGCGAGATCATCAATAAGCGCGAACCCGTGACCACCGAAATCTGGGACCGCGACCGCGCCATCGCGTTTTATGAGGCCAATAACGAGCCTTACAAAGTCGAACTTATCAACAGCATTCCGGGCAATGAAGACCTGCGAATGTACTGGCACGGCCATTGGCAAGACCTTTGCCGCGGGCCGCATTTGGCCCACACAGGCCAAGTTCCGGGCGACAGCTTCAAGCTGATGTCGATCGCTGGCGCATATTGGCGCGGGGATTCAAACAACGCCATGTTGCAACGCATCTACGGCGTGGCTTTTCGTAACAAGAAAGACCTCAAAGCGCATTTGTTCATGATCGAGGAGGCCGAAAAACGCGATCACCGTAAGCTCGGCAAATCGATGGACCTGTTCCACCTTCAAGAAGAAGCCCCCGGTATGGTGTTCTGGCACCCGAACGGCTGGACGCTGTTCACTGTGTTGCAAGACTACATGCGGCGTCGTCAGATTGCCGACGGCTACTTCGAGATCAACACTCCGCAGGTTGTTGACCGCAAACTTTGGGAGGCATCGGGCCACTGGGAAAAATATCGCGAGAACATGTTCATCACTGAAATTGACGAAGAACATGCCAACGAGAAACGCGTGAACGCCCTGAAACCGATGAGCTGCCCGTGCCATGTTCAAGTCTATAACCAAGGTCTGAAATCTTACCGCGACCTGCCGTTGCGCCTTGCGGAATTCGGCTCGTGCCATCGGTATGAATCCTCTGGTTCCATGCACGGTTTGATGCGGGTTCGTGGTTTCACACAGGACGACGGACACGTTTTTTGCACTGAAGACCAGATCGCTTCGGAAACTAAAAAGTTTATCGAATTGTTGTCCTCGATTTATGAAGACCTCGGTTTTGAAAAGTTCGAGATCAAGTTCTCGACTCGTCCCGAAATTCGCGCTGGCTCTGACGAGGTTTGGGACAAAGCCGAAGTTGCGCTTGAAAACGCGATCAAACTTCTGGGAATACCCTATGAAATCGACGAGGGCGAAGGCGCGTTCTACGGCCCGAAGCTTGATTTCAAACTGACAGATGCGATTGGTCGTGAATGGCAGCTTGGCACGTTGCAGGCCGATTTCGTGCTACCCGNACGTCTTGAGGCTGAATATATTGGCGAGGATGGCCAAAAACACACCCCCGTCATGCTGCACCGCGCTATTCTAGGATCATTCGAACGCTTCATCGGCGTGTTGATCGAAAACTACGCCGGAAAATTCCCGTTGTGGCTGGCCCCGCGCCAAGTCGTCGTCGCCTCCATCGTGTCGGACGCGGATGATTGGGTGAACGAGGTTGTCGCCCGTCTGCGCGCCAAAGGTATCCGCGCCGAAGCCGATGTTCGCAATGAAAAGATCAACTATAAGGTCCGCGAACATTCCTTGGGCAAGGTCCCCGTTATCCTCGCCATCGGCATGCGCGAGGTCGAAGAACAGAGCGTTTCGATGCGCCGGCTTGGCGATAAAGGCTCCAAAGTCCTAGGCATTAATGAGGCGGTCGAGGCCCTGACGCTGGAAGCCTTGGCCCCTGATCTGCGGTAGGTCGTCGTGGAAACGGTAATAATTCTACACGGCCTAAGCCGCTCGATGATGTCGATGCGGCGCTTGGCAAAATACGTCGCTGAGGGCGGGTTCAATCCTGTCCTCATCGACTACCCCTCCGGCGATACCNCGATNGAACGCTTGGCTGACGGAATTTTCGCGGACCTCCCGAAAGACGGTAAACTGCATTTCGTCGGGCACTCGCTTGGTGGTGTGTTGTCTGTGCGGGTGGCCAAAATGCTGCCGGATGCACGCCGTGGCTGGATCGTGCAAATTGGTGCTCCGAATTTTGGCAGTGAAATCGCGCAACGTGTGGCCATTTTCGATATGCTCATTGGCCCCGCACTGGCTCAACTGGTTCCGCATTCTGGCGAAGATACGGTTGGCCTCGATATTGGCGCGATTGCAGGAACCGCGGCGATTCCGGTCTATGGGTTGATCACCGGTATCGAGGGCGAAAACGACGGCAAAGTTTCTGTTACAAGCGCGTGGGGAAATGCACCCGAAAGCAAACGCATCGCCTTTCCAGCCGCCCACAGCATCATGATGCAAGACCGCCGTGTGATCGACGCAACTGTCCGGTTTTTGAAAACCGGGTCGTTTGATTGAACCGTAAAACTCCCGCCCTGTTCGGTTGGGCGCGGCCTCGCCGACGCTCGGCGGTTACACGGTTTGTTAACCATATTCGCGTATAAGATTCGGTACTGAGCGAGGCGGGCTAATAATCCGTAGGTTTATCGCGCTAAAGCATTTTGAATATTCGTTGCGGTGGCACGCAACATCACGACACTAAACTGCTCATCCGTTGCGCCGCTTCACAACCGGCATTTGCAGGCAACAGCTTAGGGATGGGTCTTTAGCGCGTTAAATCTGACCTCGGTCAGCAAGAGGCGATCTTTAAACCGGATTGTCGAAATCATGGTCCAAGCGACCTCCCCGAGCATCACAATCACCATCCGGCGCGGGTTTTACCCGAACGCCGCTTTTTTCCGTGAAAAATTAGCGGTGTGGGAGTTTGATAATACCTATGGGAACGAATGGTCCCGAACCAAGAAAAGCGCAGGTTTCACCTGATAGTTGTGAAGGAGGTGTTGGTTTCTTGTTGCATCTGGTAGAATACGATCCGTGCTTAGTCAAAATCGCCCCAATTTGGTCAATATATAGGTCTAGTAAAATGGATGTCATAGTTCTTATCGTTATTGTGGGTGGAGTACTCATTGGTATTTGGGCTTCGCAGCCAAGCAGCCAACCCCGTAAACCTAGCGGCACAAGACGACACGAAAGTTACCGACCTGCTACGCGTCCTTCTGGTCAATTTCCCCAACCTCTAGCCCTGCCTCCAATACCTTCGAATCTAACGCTGACAGGCAAAGCTTATGTGATTGACGGAGACACAATAAAGGTTCGGAATACAAAAATTCGCCTCGCTGGAATAGATGCCCCAGAAATAGACATGCCATGGGGGCAAAAGTCAAAATGGGCGATGGTTGGAATATGCAAAGGGCAGACGATCACCGTTAAGCTAGATGGAGAAAGATCACATGACCGCTTGGTCGGAACATGCTTTTTGCCCGATGGTAGGGACATAGGTGCAGAGATCATCAAGCAAGGGTTGGCCTTGGATTTGGCTCACTTCTCTGGCGGAAAATATCGCCACTTAGAGCCAGAAGGCGCTCGTAAGAAGTTGTGCGATGGGAAATTTGGGCACGCCTCAATTAAGATAACTCAACACACGCAGGTTCGAATTCGAACGAAATTAAGGTGAATTGGCGTATTATCCCACTTACCCTCAAAATTCCTCGACCCGCATAACGCCACCGATGTGTTTGATTGCGCCTTTGATTTTCGCATTGATGGCGTAATCGTCGGGCAGGGTTATTTCCACCTCGCCGGGCAGATCGGGGTGGACGAGTACGATATTTACCGGCCCTTTCATTGTGCGCTCTGTACCCGAAGCTTGCAGCCTCGTCGCGACGGACGACACGGCCTCCGCATCGTTCAGGAACACTCGCAACCCTACTGAGGCCGTGTTCGCTACCGCCATATCAATCGGCTGGAAACCCCGCGCCAGNAGTTTTAGCTGCCCGCCTTCCATGTCCGCCTCGATCGGCATCACGACGTTTTCACCGGATTTCAAAATCTCTTGCGATTTCTCAAGAACATCGGCGAAAACCGTCACCTCGAAANGGCCTGTCGGATCCGACAGCGCGATAAAAGCGAAACGGTTGCCGCGCGCCGATTTGCGGATTTGCACCGAGGAAATCGTACCAGCCATCTTGGTGCCAACTTTGCGCCCCTCCGCCTTTTTGGTCACTTCCTCCAGCGTCAAAACGCGCTCCCGTTTCAGGGCGGGCATATAATCGTCCAGCGGATGGCCTGTCAGGTAGAACCCGAAGGCGGTGTGTTCCTGCGTCAAGCGTTCCAACGCCTCCCAGTCTTCGGGCATGGGCAGGCGAGGGGGCGGCAGGTCATCGCCGCTATCGCCAAACAGGCTGCTTTGGTTCGAATTCTTCGCATCATTACAGGCCGCTGAATAGGCCACCAGCTTGTCGAGGCTTTCCAGAACCTTCCGACGGTTGCCATCTAACTGGTCAAACGCACCGGAGCGCGCCAGCATTTCCAATGGCCGCTTCCCGACCCGTTTCAAATCAACACGGCGGGCGAAATCGAACAGGTCTTTGAAGGTTCCACCCTCGTCACGGGCCACGGTGATCAGCTTCATCGCCTCGCTACCGACGTTTTTCAGACCGCCCATGCCATAGACGACCTTGCCGTCCTTCACACTGAACGCGGCGCGGGAACGATTGACGCAAGGGGGGATGATTTCAATCCCCAGGCCGCCGCGCTCGACGGTTTTTCGTACCTCGTCGGAATACACCGCCAGCTTATCCGTCAGGTGGATATCGCAGTTCATCACGCCGGCCATGAATTCCACCGGATGGTTCGCCTTCAGCCATGCGGTTTGGTACGAAACCACCGCATAGGCCGCCGCGTGGGATTTGTTGAAACCGTAGTTGGCGAATTTTTCAAGCAGGTCGAAAACCTCGGTCGCTTTGGCCTCGTCCACGCCGTTTTCGGCAGCGCCTTTGTTGAACTTCGGACGCTCCGCATCCATCGCTTCTTTGATCTTTTTACCCATCGCACGGCGCAACATATCGGCGCCGCCAAGGGAGTATCCCGCCATTTCCTGCGCGATCTGCATCACCTGTTCTTGGTAAACGATGATGCCCTGCGTTTCATCCAGCAGATGGTCGATGGAGGGGTGCAACAGGTCGCGCGTGTCGCGGCCGTTTTTCACGTCACAGAATTTCGGAATATTTTCCATCGGGCCGGGGCGATAGAGGGCCACAAGCGCGATAATATCCTCGATACAGTTCGGCTGCATGCGTTTAAGCGCATCCATCATGCCNGAGCTTTCCACCTGAAACACCGCNACNGTCTTGGCCGAGGCGTACAGTTCATAGGTTTTCTCATCGTCCAGCGGGATTGTCCCGATATCGATATTTATGTCGCGCAGTTTCAGCAAATCCAGCGCGTTTTGAATGACGGTTAGGGTTTTCAAACCCAAAAAGTCGAACTTCACCAATCCCGCGGGTTCCACCCATTTCATGTTGAACTGCGTGGCGGGCATATCGGAGCGAGGGTCTTGGTAAAGCGGAACCAATTCGTCCAGCGGACGATCCCCGATCACCACACCAGCGGCGTGGGTGGAAGCGTTCCGCAGCAACCCTTCAACCTGTTGGGCGTACTCCAGCAATCGCGCCACGACTTCTTCGTCGCGGGCCATTTCTTTTAGGCGGGGTTCATCCTTTAAGGCTTGGGCTATGGACACGGGCTTAACGCCATCCACAGGGATCAGCTTGGAGATCCGGTCGACCTGCATATAGGGCATCNGCAATACGCGGCCAATGTCGCGCACCGCGGCCTTGGAAAGCAACGCGCCAAAGGTGATGATCTGGGCTACCTTATCGCGCCCGTATTTCTGTTGAACGTACTGGATGACTTCTTCGCGGCGGTCCATGCAAAAGTCGATATCGAAATCGGGCATGGAGACACGCTCGGGGTTCAAGAACCGCTCGAACANCANGGANTATCGCANCGGGTCAAGGTCGGTAATCGTCAAGGAATACGCCACCAAGGAGCCCGCACCGGAACCACGCCCAGGCCCAACTGGAATGTTCTGTTCTTTGGCCCAATGAATGAAATCGGCCACGATCAGGAAATATCCTGGGAAACCCATGTTTTCGATCACGTTCAGCTCGAAATCGAGGCGTTCCTTATATTCCTCAACGCTGACCGCATGGGGAATAACGGCGAGGCGGGCTTTTAGGCCCTCCTGTGCCAGATCGCGCAAGGCCTCGACCTCGTTATCGGCGAACTTGGGCAGGATCGGATCGCGCAAGTAGGCCTTGAAGGCACAGCGCTGGGCGATCTCGATAGTATTGCTGATGGCCTCCGGCAAGTCGGAAAACAGAACGTCCATCTCTTCGGGCGTTTTGAAGTAATGCTCCGGCGTAAGCTGGCGGCGTGGCTGCTGTTGGTCAACGTACGCCCCCTCCGCAATGCAAATCAGTGCGTCGTGGGCGGCGTACATGTCCTTCTTAGGGAAATACACATCGTTCGTCGCGACCAGCGGAATGTTCAGGTCATAAGCAAGCTGCACAAACCCCGGCTCGGTGGCACTTTGTTCCAAAGTGCGGTTGCTCTCCCCCGTTGGGTGTCGCTGGATTTCCATATAGAGGCGATCCGCGAACAGACGCTGGAAATGCTCGGTCAAAAGCCGTGCTTTGTCTTTCTGCCCGTCCTGCAACAACTGCCCGATGGGGCCAAGCGCGCCGCCTGTCAAACAGATCAACCCGTCGGCGTGTTTCGACAGTTGCGCCATGGTGATATGGGGCAGCTCATCCCCGCATTCCAGAAAATTACAACTGTTCAACTTCATCAGGTTTTCATAGCCGCGCTCAACCTGCGCCAGCAAAACGATGGCTTTAGGGGCCGGGTCGCGATCACCGGGCCTTGAAGCAGTTTCAAATTTAAGTTGAAGCTGGCATCCGACAATCGGTTGAATCCCCGCTTTGGAAGCNGTTTCCGAGAATTCCAGTGCCCCGAACAAGTTCCCCGAATCCGTTACCGCAACNGCCGGCNTATGCCAGTCNGTACACATTTGNGGCAATTTTTTAAGGTGAATCGCACCCTCCANCAAAGAATAAGCGGAGTGCANNCGAAGNTGAATGAATCGGGGAGTGTTTTTCATCCTGTCAAGTTANCCCAGCCCACCGTTCGGATAAAGAGGGGGAATGGTTTGAAATTTACCTTGCCCAATTAGCCGCACTAAGGCTTGATTAGGCAAGAATCAAAAAATGGGGAAGTTATGGGACGTCTTACGACGCATGTGCTCGACACCGGGCTCGGAAAACCTGCACAAGGTTTACGCATTGAACTATATCGTTTGGGCGAGAGCCGCGAAAAACTGTTGGAAACGGTAACCAATAGCGATGGCCGCTGTGATGCGCCGTTGCTGGATCCTGATGCGTTCGCGTTTGGCGAATACGAGTTGGTGTTTCACGCAGGCGATTATCTGGACGGCACTGGGCAAGACTTGCCATCGCCAAAGTTCCTTAACGTGATCCCGTTGCAGTTCGGCATTGCCGAGGACACCCATTACCACGTGCCGTTACTATTGTCGGCATTCGGCTATTCAACATATAGGGGCAGCTAATGGGTCAGATTACCTTCCTTCTTAACGGCGAAGATGTGGTTCTGGACAACCCGAACCCAACGGAAACCTTGCTGGATTTCCTACGGGAGAACCGCAAACTCGTTGGCACCAAAGAGGGCTGTAACGAGGGCGACTGCGGCGCATGCACGGTGTCCATCGCTGCACTCGAGTCGGGGCGTCTTACCCACCGTGCGCTGAACGCTTGCATTTTGTTTCTACCGCAACTTCACGGTAAATCTATTCGCACGGTTGAAGGTGTCAGTGCACCTGACGGCCGCTTGCATCCTGTGCAACAAGCGTTGGTGGAATATCACGGCTCCCAATGCGGTTTCTGTACACCGGGGTTTGTGATGTCGATGTACACTGCACACCGAGACGGGCGGCAGGATTTTGACGATGTGTTGGCGGGGAACCTTTGCCGTTGCACCGGGTATGCTCCGATCATCAGGGCGGCCGAGGCTGCCGCGAAGCTACCCCAACCGGATTGGCTGGCGGATGAGGCGGATCGTCTGGCCGCGATAACTGGCGAAGATATTACGCTGGATGGGGCGTTTATACCTGCAACACTTGATAGTTTTGCCGATTGGTACGTTGAAAACCCTGATGCGACGATTGTTGGCGGTGCGACAGACCTTGGCCTGTGGGTCACCAAACTTATGCGTAATCTGCTGCCGACAGTGTTTGTGCATCGCCTTGAAGGCTTGCAGAACATTGACGTTACTGATGCGGGCATCCGCATTGGTGCCGGCGTTACCGTTGCCCGTGTGCGCGGCGCGATGGTTGATCGCTATGCCGACTTTGCCGAGATGCTGCGCCGTTATGGCTCCGTTCAAGTGCGAAACTCGGCGACGATTGGCGGGAACATCGCCAACGGCTCGCCCATAGGGGACAGTCCGCCGCCGCTGATCGCGCTTGGCGCGACGTTGACGCTTCGGCGTGGGTCGGAGCGTCGCGAAATCCTGTTGGAGGATTTCTTTATTTCCTACGGCAAACAAGATCGCAAAGCGGGCGAGTTCGTTGAAAGCCTGTTCATTCCGGCGCAGCCTGACACTTTAGCCGTTTACAAAATTTCCAAACGCTTCGATCAGGATATTTCGGCGCTGTGTGCCGCTTTTAATATCACCGTTGAGGGCGGCGTCGTTACCGCCGCGCGCATCGCATTCGGCGGAATGGCCGCAATGCCACAACGCGCGTCGAACGTCGAAGCGACACTTATCGGCCAGCCGTGGACTGAATCCACGATCAACACCGCCTGCGAAGCCTTCACAGAAGATTACACCCCGATTAAAGACGTGCGCGGCACCGCAGAATATCGCCTCCGCACCGCGCAAAATCTTTTGCGCCGATATTTCCATGAAAGCACCAATCCGCTGACCGAGACCCGAATTGTAGGGAGGGGCGCGGCATGAGTGTTGCAAAACCGAACCCGCACGACAGTGGTCCGATCCATGTTTCAGGCGTGGCGCGTTATACCGATGATATCCCGCTAGCGGATCCGGTGCATCTGGCGTTTGGCCTCTCCACTGTGGCGCACGCAAAGTTAACGTCCGTTAACCTTGATGCGGTTCGCGCGGCGGAAGGTGTTATCGATGTGTTAACCGCTGCCGATCTTCCGGCTGAAAACGATGTTTCCCCGTCTGCCCATGACGAACCGATGTTGGCCACTGGAACGGTGCATTTTGTCGGCCAACCTATATTCCTGGTCGTGGCGACAAGCCACCGCGCCGCGCGTTTAGCGGCGCAACTTGGCTCTATCCAGTATGAAGAATTGCCTGCACTATTAAGCATTGATGATGCGATGGCGGCGGACAGCAAGCTCGAAAATGCGATGACCTTCCAGAATGGCGATGCGGACGGGGCGATGGTCACGTCGGAACACCAGATTGCAGGTAGTATGGAAGTCGGCGGGCAGGAACATTTCTATCTTGAGGGCCAAGCCGCATCCGCACAGCCCAATGAGGGCGACGTTCTGGTCCATTCCTCCACCCAGCATCCCACGGAAATCCAGCACAAAGTAGCCGAAGCGCTGGGCGTTCCTATGAACGCAGTGCGGGTTGAAACCCGCCGTATGGGGGGTGGTTTTGGTGGCAAGGAGAGTCAGGGTAATTCGCTCGCCGTGGCCTCCGCTGTGGTGGCGATGCGTCTGAACCGTCCGGCCAAGATGCGCTATGATCGTGACGATGACATGATTATAACCGGTAAACGGCATGATTTCCGCATTAATTACAGGGTCGGATTTGACTCAACGGGCCGCCTGCAATCTGTGATTTTTGAACATTTCGTCAGATGTGGTTGGGCGATGGATTTGTCGTTGCCCGTGGCAGACCGTGCGATGTTGCATGCCGATAACGCCTATTACCTGCCGAACGTGCGGATATTGTCGCATCGTTTGAAGACCAATACCGTTTCCAATACCGCGTATCGTGGCTTTGGCGGCCCACAAGGGGTTATCGGGATCGAGCGGGTGCTGGATCACATCGCCCATCACCTCGGCCTTGATCCGCTGGACGTTCGGCGTGTGAATTTTTACGGCACCGATGATCGCAATGTTACGCCCTATCATATGACGGTTGAAGACAACGTGATGCCGGAAATCACTGAAGAATTGGTGGAAACATCCGATTACATCGCGCGACGCGCCGAGATTGCCGCATACAACAAAACCTCGCCAATTCTGAAGCGCGGGATCGCGTTGACGCCGATTAAATTCGGGATTTCTTTCACGCTCACCCACCTAAATCAGGCAGGGGCGTTGGTGCATGTGTATTCTGACGGCTCCATCCATCTGAACCATGGCGGCACGGAAATGGGGCAGGGCTTGTTCACCAAGGTCGCTCAAGTTGCGGCGCAGGTGTTCGGGGTTGATCTGGCGGACGTTAAAATCACCGCGACAGATACGGCCAAAGTTCCCAATACTTCCGCGACTGCGGCGTCGTCCGGCGCTGATCTGAACGGCATGGCCTGCAAGGCCGCGTGCGAGACAATCCGCGAACGTCTGGTCACATTTGCCGCGCAACAATGGCAGGCCAAGCCTTCTGAGGTGCGTTTTGAAGACGGCATCGTGCATGTTGGCCAAACGTCGATGACATTCGCGGAACTTGCCGCCGCCGCTTACGGCGCGCGCATCCAGCTTTCGGCTACAGGGTTCTACAAAACACCCAAGATCAAATGGGATCGTTTTGCCGGAAAGGGCCGCCCGTTCCTGTATTTCTCTTACGGGGCGGCGGTGACGGAAGTGGTTATCGATACGTTAACGGGCGAAAACCGGATTTTGCGGACGGATATTTTGCATGACGTTGGGCGTTCGCTTAATCCCGCACTCGACATCGGGCAAATCGAGGGGGCTTATGTGCAAGGCGCTGGATGGTTAACGACCGAGGAGTTGGTCTGGGACGATAAAGGCCGTCATTTGACACACGCGCCTTCAACCTACAAAATCCCCGCCTGTTCGGATCGCCCGAAAGAGTTCACTGTTAACCTTTGGGAACGCGGCGAAAACGTCGAGGATACGATTTATAAATCCAAAGCTGTGGGTGAACCACCGTTCAACCTCGGGATTTCGGCGTTCATGGCGCTTTCCGATGCGGTGGCGTCTTGTGGGGATGCTTACCCCGATATGGATGCGCCAGCCACGGCTGAACGGGTTTTGAAAACGGTTGATATGGAAAAAGGTATCACATGGTAACTGGCTTCGACATTCCCCATTTGCGCCAAATTATCCGCGATGCGGGTAGGGTGGTGCGCGTGGTGATTGCCGAACACAAAGGCTCCGCCCCGCGCGAAACCGGAACGTCGATGCTCGTGAGCGAGACGGAACAATTCGGCACGATTGGTGGCGGTGTATTGGAATATGAAGCCGTGGCTGACGCGCGTAAGATGTTGCAGGCGGATGGCGATTGGCTACGGACGTTCAACAAAATTCCGCTGGGTCCAAATCTTGGGCAATGCTGTGGTGGCTCCGTCAGTTTGCTGGCGGAATGCTACGGTGAGAATGAGCTGGCCCATCTGGAAACTCTGCAAGGCCCGTTTGTGCGCTCGGTGACATCCGGCGCACCCACTGCTTTGCCGCTTTCAGTGCAGAAACGCCTGCGCGAAATACGCTCCGGTGTTGGTAATAGTGCCTTAACCCTTCTTAACGGCTGGTTAATCGAACCGCTGGAAACACCCGAACAACCTTTGTGGATTTACGGTGCCGGACATGTTGGCCGCGCGCTGATAACCACACTTGACGGCTTGCCTTTTGGGGTCACGTGGGTGGATTCCGCCCGCGACCGTTTCCCGACAGATATCCCTGCACATGCCGATTTGCTGGTGGCGGCCAATCCTGCTGATGCCGTGGGTTATGCGCCCGATGATGCGCAGCATATTGTGTTAACCTATTCCCATTCCATTGATCTGGAGATTTGCCTACGTGTGCTAAGTCGCACATTCGGCGGGCTTGGTTTGATTGGCTCCGACACGAAACGAACACGGTTTATCCGGCGGTTAACCGAGGCAGGGGTTGATACCTCGCGCCTTGATTGCCCCATCGGAAACCGTGAGTTGGGCAAAGAACCGATGGCGATTGCTATCGGCGTTACCGCGGCGTTGCTAGAACAACTCCGCGCAGAAAAACAAAAAATAAGGGAGGTGAGCGCATGACGAAGACGCTGCTCGAATTAAAGGGGTTAAGTAAATCTTACCCCGGTGTGAAAGCGAACGATAACGTCAGCTTCACCATTCAGAAGGGCGAAATTCACGCGCTTCTGGGGGAAAACGGCGCCGGTAAATCGACGCTCGTGAAAATGATTTATGGTCTGGTACATCCGGACGAGGGCGACATGCTGCTGCACGGCGAGCATTACATGCCCCATAAACCCAGCGAGGCGCGCAATTTGGGCGTCGGAATGGTGTTCCAGCATTTCTCGCTTTTCGAGGCGTTGAATGTGGCGGAAAACATCATCCTCGGGATGGAAGATGCGCCGCCCCGCGCGGAATTGAACGAGAAAATCATTGAGGTCAGCAACGCTTATGGTCTGCCCCTCGACCCGAACCGGCTGATTGGTGACCTGTCGGTTGGGGAGCGTCAACGCGTCGAAATCGTGCGCTGTTTGTTGCAAAATCCACAGCTTTTGATCATGGATGAACCCACGTCGGTTCTGACCCCGCAAGAGGTCGAGACGTTGTTCTTAACACTTCGTAAACTTTCTTCCGAAGGGGTTGCTATCCTTTATATCAGTCACAAACTGGACGAGATTAGATCGCTTTGTGACCACGCAACGGTGCTGCGGATGGGTAAGGTGGTTGATACCTGTATTCCAGCCGAAGAAACTGCCCGATCCATGGCGGAAATGATGATCGGTGGTGAATTGTCAATGCCAACGGAGCGGGAATTCACGCCGGGCAAAACGTTGTTGCATCTGGAAGGCCTGACGCTGGCATCGCTAGACCCGTTCGGGACAAGCCTTGCAGATGTCAGCCTTGAACTTCGCGCTGGTGAAGTGATGGGGGTGGCTGGTGTGGCCGGTAACGGTCAGGATGAGTTGCTACTGGCCCTGTCTGGTGAACGCCCGACGGATGCCGGAATGGTGAAGCTGAGCGGTGTGGATATCGGCGGTATGGGTCCAACGACACGCCGCGCGCTGGGCCTTTTGGCGGCCCCCGAAGAACGTCTGGGTCACGCGGCGGCCCCCGACATGAGCCTTGAGGAAAACGCTTATCTAAGCGCGCGGGTCCGCCAAGGTTTGACCAAATCGGGCTTTACGCTGTTTGGCAAACGCGACGATTTTGCCCGCGAGATTGTGGAACAGTTTGATGTTCGCACACCGGGGATTGATAACGCGGCGCGCTCGCTTTCAGGCGGTAACTTGCAGAAGTTCGTTATCGGTCGCGAGGTGTTGCAAAAGCCCACCGTGTTGGTTGTGAACCAGCCGACTTGGGGTGTTGATGCGGCAGCGGCGGCGGATATTCGCGAAGCGTTACGCAAACTGGCGGCGGAAGGTGCGGCGGTTCTTGTGATCAGCCAAGACCTCGATGAGTTGATGGAAATGTCTGACACCTTCGCTGTTCTGGCCGAGGGGCGCCTTAGTAAACCACGCCCTGCTGCCGGTATGAGCGTGGAACAAATTGGCCTGATGATGGGCGGTAATCTGGAGGAGTCGGCACATGCTTAGACTTGAACCAAGACAGCAGCCCTCAAAAATCATGCGGTGGCTGACACCCATATTGGCGGTGGCAATCACGATGGTAATGGGCGGTGTTCTGTTCGCATTTATGGGGCAAAACCCGTTTGAGGCGATCAAGATCATCTTCCTTGATCCGTTTTTCCATGAAACTTTCGGACCGTATTCCCGATCTCAATTAATGGTCAAAGCTGGCCCGTTAATCCTGATCGCAACCGGTCTAAGTATCGGTTTTCGCGCAGGTGTCTGGAACATTGGTGCTGAGGGCCAGTTCGTAATGGGGGCCATTGCAGGCGGCGCTGTCGGTTTGGCGCTTTATCCGGCGGATGGCATCTGGGTGCTGCCCTTGATGACTATCGCAGGTGCACTTGGCGGCATGGCTTGGGCGATGATACCCGCGCTCCTGAAAATAAAATTCAACACTAACGAGATTTTGGTGTCGTTGATGCTGGTTTACGTGGCGTATAATTTCTTGGCAGCGATGGTGACGGGGCCGTTGAAAAACCCTGACGGTTTCGGCTTTCCTGAATCGCGTAGTTTCACAGGTGTGGATAGCACGACGCTGCCGATGGTTTACGAACCGCTGGGGATGCATGCAGGCGTGCTGGTAGCCCTTGGCTTGGTGATTGCAGCGTATGTGATGATGGAGCGGCATTTGCTGGGGTTCCAGATCCGCCTAACCGGTGAATCCCCGCGTGCGGCGAAATTCGCAGGTGTTAACCCCGCGATTATCGTGGCGGTTACGCTGGGCATTTCCGGCGCACTGGCTGGTATGGCAGGCTTGTTCGAGGTCACAGGGCCTGCGGGCAAGCTGACCACCAACTTCCCCGTCGGATATGGTTTTACGGCGATCATCGTGGCCTTCCTTGGCCGCCTTAACCCTATCGGCATTGTGCTGGCCGGGTTACTGATGGCGCTAACCTATATCGGTGGGGAACTGGCGCAA
>JAESQH010000010.1 GCA_016765235.1 Paracoccaceae bacterium | reverse complement strand
TATGCGGCCAAGGCAAAGAAACGCAAAATCCACTGACGAATCGCGATGCTTGATTAGTCGACAATAGGCCCGTCACCAACACGCGGGATCGGCCGACCGCCATCCGCGACGGCCATACATAATACGATCTCGTCTGGTCGTGGAGCATCGGCGATCATGACTGTCATCGTGTCGAAATGGCTAAAAGACCACGCCTCGTCTTTGTGTCCAAGCGGGATGTCGATTGAAGCCCCGAGTGCTGCGACTTTTGCGTTCGACGGTATCACAGCCTTGCCGCCACCAACCGCGGCCCGCATGGGTTTGCCCAGTTTTGGATGAATCACGGCGCCGCCATGTTCAAGATCGCCAGCAACGCCAACGATTGCGGCCTTGCCGTAACTGACAGGGGCGAGGTCTAATAGGGCAACGGCATCCGCCATCAGTTCCTCTGCAAGATTGCCACCTATATCAAACAGCTGTGACAGGTCTTCGACAAATCGTCCGGCAAACGGGTTTTGGATTATGGCAAGGGCGGCGACCCGGACAATGGGTTCGCAAGGTTCACCTAGCCCGTCGGCATATATAGTTTCCTTGATAATCATAGTTTTTCGAATATTCACGACACTTTCCCCTTCGCTTGATGGACGCTTTTGGTAGGCTGAATACTTTGGTATCGGCGTAGGCTATGCCCTAAAGTTGCGATCTGGCAAGGAACTTGGATTCCTGCCACTAGGAATCTAAGTCGCGGGCGTTTTTGAATCGTAAATATGCCTGCAACCTACTAAGTTCGCTTGACGTTGATGTGGAGGAAGATCACTCTTTCCTTTCGAGTGATTTGGTGATAAATTGACCAAATGGTAAAATATTAGGAGACGTTATGGATACTCCCTGGAATGAAGCCGCGAAAGTTATAAAAGACCGAGCCGGAACGGAAGCGCCCGTCGCGGGTATTGTTCTTGGCTCGGGTCTCGGAACTTTGGCGCAGGATTTCGAGGAGGCGGTTACCATCCCGTTCGACGATCTACCGGGGTTCCCGATCTCCACCGTTTCTGGGCATGCAGGATCAATTATGATCGGGCAATTGCGCGGCAAGCGGGTGGTGCTGCTGGCGGGGCGATCCCATTACTATGAACGCGGCGATGCGGCGGCGATGTCGGTTCCGGTNCGCACGTTNGCNGANCTNGNNATNGGCGTTATGGCNNTGTCAAACGCGGCGGGNTCCACGGATCGGCACATGGGGCCNGGGTCGCTTGATGGCGTTAAACGACCACATNAATTTTTCGGGCCGCGATCCGCTNATCGGCTGGCCCTCGGACGATCGCTTCGTGGATATGTCGAACGCCTATGACCCGGCGTTGCGCGCCAATTTGCACCGCGTTGCAGGCGCGCAAGGTACGAAGTTGAATGAAGGCGTTTACGCCTGGTTCTCCGGCCCGTCGTTTGAAACCCCTGCGGAAATTAGGGCGATTACCATGTTGGGCGCGAACGCGGTGGGGATGTCCACGGTGCCGGAAACCATTCTGGCGCGCCATGCGGGAATGCGGGTGGCAGCAGTTTCCGTTATCACCAACTTCGCGGCCGGTATGCAGGCCGAGGCGTTATCCCACGACCAAACCAAACGCGAATCTGCGCTGGCCGCAGATAGTTTCAAAAACCTTATCGCCGGATTTATAGAGGCACTAGATTGATGCTAGCACAAGAGATTATCCGCAAGAAACGTGACGGTGAAGTACTGGGCGCTTCTGAATTTCAATTCCTGATGCGTGGGTTGGTGGATGGCAAAGTTTCCAACGCTCAAGCAGCGGCATTTGCGATGGCGGTATATTTTAACGGTATGGAAATAGACGAGCGCATCGCGCTGACGGTTGCCATGCGCGACACTGGCGATGTTTTGACGTGGGATCTGGATGGCCCGGTGGTCGACAAGCACTCCACTGGCGGGGTTGGCGATAACGTGTCCTTGGTGCTGGCGCCCGCGCTTGCGGCCTGCGGCGTCTATGTGCCGATGATTTCGGGGCGCGGGCTTGGACATACCGGCGGAACGTTGGACAAATTCGACTCCATTCCGGGGTATCAGACGCAGCCGGATGTGGAATTGTTGCGCAAAGTCACGAAGGATGTGGGCTGTGCGATCATTGGTCAAACTGGTGACATCGCGCCTGCAGACAAGATTTTATACGGCATCCGCGACGTAACTGCGACGGTTGAATCGGTTGACCTTATCACCGCGTCTATTCTTTCCAAAAAGTTGGCGGCGGGGCTGGATGCGCTGGTGCTGGACGTGAAATGCGGCAATGGTGCGTTTATGGCCACGCCGAACGATGCGCGTGAATTGGCGCAAAGTCTGGTGAAGGTGGCGAATGGCGCGGGGTGCAAGACCTCGGCTATCATGACCGATATGAATCAACCATTGGCCAGCGCGGCGGGTAACGCTGTGGAGGTCCGCAATGCTGTGGATTTCCTGACTGGCACGCATGTCGACAACCGCGTTTGGGATGTAACCGCTGATCTTGGCGCGGAACTTCTGATGTTGGCAGGCGTCGTGCCAAATGTCGGGCAGGGGCGTGACCGGATTAGTGCAGCGTTCACATCCGGTGAGGCGGTCGAGCGGTTCGCGGCGATGGTTGCAGGCCTCGGTGGCCCCGTGGATTTTGTCGACAACATGTTAAAATACCTGCCAGCCGCCCCTGTGGTGCGCGAGGTTTTCGCCGAAACGGACGGTTTTGTGCGGGCGATAGAAACCCGCAATATTGGATTGGCGGTGATTGAACTTGGCGGTGGGCGTCGGGTTTCCAGCGATACGATTGACCATTCGGTCGGGTTCTCGGACCTTGCTGGGGTAGGGCAGATGGTTGATCGCGAAGAACCTATCGGCGTGGTGCATGCGTTAAACGATGATCAAGCGAATGCGGCGGCGGCCGCCTTGCAAGACGCGGTAACAATAAGCGATACTGCACCGATGAACAGGCCGCTAATTCGGGAACATATAGAGCCATGAGTACGATTAAACGAAACTCCGGCATGGAGCTGGACCTCGACTGGGTGCTATCAGCCAAGGCCAACCGTTCGGCGATTGAACGGCGTGCGGCGACGATTGGCACGCGTAGGTCGGTGAAAAAGGAATGGCAGGCGGCGTGGTTGCTGAANGCGGTTTCGGTGATCGANCTGACCACATTNTCNGGCGATGACACCCGCGCNNGNGTGCGCCGNTTGTGTGCCAANGCNCGCCANCCCGTTCGCCAAGANATTCTNGANGCGNTGGGNATGGGGGATGCAAACCTGACCACGGGCGCGATTTGTGTNTACCANGANATGATCGAAACNGCNGTGGAGGCNTTGGAAGGNTCCGGCATTCCGGTCGCCGCCGTNTCCACNGGTTTTCCGGCGGGGCTTTCACCGTTNCANCTNCGTATCCGCGANATNGAGGAATCNGTTAANGCNGGCGCCAAGGAAATCGACATNGTNATTTCGCGTCGCCATGTGCTNGANGGNAACTGGCAGGCGTTATACGACGAAACCCGCGAGATGCGNGCNGCNTGNGGCGATGCGCANATGAAAGCGATCCTCGCCACNGGNGAATTGGGCAGCCTGCGNAATGTCGCGCGTGCCTCNATGGTGGCGATGATGGGCGGNNCGGANTTTATTAAGACCTCGACAGGTAAAGAAAGCGTTAATGCNACGNTGCCCGTNNNCCTCGTGATGATCCGCGCGTTGCGNGATTATGGCGACAAGACGGGCTTTCAGATCGGCTATAAACCGGCGGGCGGGGTCAGCAAGGCCAAGGACTCGCTGAATTATCTGGCATTGATGAACGAAGAGCTGGGCCGCGACTGGCTGGAACCCGATCTGTTCCGCTTCGGAGCCTCCAGCCTGTTGGGCGATATTGAACGGCAGTTGGAACATTTTGTAACGGGTCGATACTCGGCCAGCTTCCGCCATGCGATGGGATAAGCTATGACTGTGAAAGAGATTTTTGAAACCATGGAATATGGACCCGCACCTGAAAGCGCCGCTGAAGCCAATAAATGGCTGGACGCGCGGAATCGCAAATTCGGGCATTTTATAAATGGTGAATTTGTCGATGGTACGACGCATTTCCAGACGAAAAACCCTGCGGACGGCGAGTTTCTGGCCGACATCACCGATGGGTCTGCGGCTGACGTAGACGCCGCCGTTAAGGCCGCGCGCAAAGCGCAGGCTGGTTGGGCGAAACTTGGCGGGCATGGACGGGCGAAATACCTTTATGCGATTGCTCGGCTGGTGAACAAACACGCGCGGCTTTTTGCAGTACTGGAGACATTGGACAACGGCAAACCGATCCGCGAGAGCCGTGACATTGATATCCCGCTGGTCATCCGCCATTTCTATCACAACGCCGGTTGGGCGCAGTTGATGGACGATGAATTGCCGGGTTATGAAGCGATAGGTGTTGCCGGTCAGGTAATCCCGTGGAATTTCCCGATGCTAATGCTGGCGTGGAAAATCGCGCCCGCGATTGCGATGGGCAACACGGTGGTGTTAAAGCCCGCCGAATACACCTCCCTGACCGCACTGCTGTTCGCTGAAATTTGCATCGAGGCGGGGCTGCCGAAGGGCGTCGTGAATATCGTCACGGGTGAGGGGGCCACTGGGGCGGCGATCACTGAACATCCGGATATCGACAAGGTCGCCTTTACGGGTTCCACTGAAGTTGGGCGGATTATTCGGAACGCCACCGCTGGGTCTGGCAAGAAACTGACGTTGGAGCTTGGTGGAAAATCCCCGATTATCGTCTTTGATGACGCCGATCTGGATAGCGCCGTTGAAGGCGTGGTCGATGCGATTTGGTTCAATCAGGGGCAGGTCTGTTGTGCGGGTTCGCGCCTGTTGATGCAGGAAAGTATTGCCGATCAGTTTATCGCGAAATTGACAGCGCGAATGGCGAAATTGCGCATTGGTAACCCACTCGATAAATGTATCGACGTTGGGGCGATGGTAGACCCTGTTCAGTTGGATACCGTGGCCGCGATGGTCGCTAAAGGTTTGGCCGAGGGTGCGACCTTGATCCAGCCGGAAATCGCAATGCCAAATGGTGGTTGTTATTTCCGCCCGACATTGTTGGCGAACGTGGATACTGCCGCAACCGTGATGCAGGAAGAGATTTTCGGGCCGGTTCTGGTCTCTACCACCTTCCGCACGCCAGCCGAGGCTATCGCTTTGGCAAACAACACAAAATACGGGTTGGCGGCGAGTATATGGACCGAGAATATCAATCTAGCGTACGAAATCGCACCCAAAGTTAAGGCTGGCGTTATCTGGATCAATTGCACCAACCAGTTCGACGCTGCCGCAGGTTTTGGCGGTTATCGCGAGAGCGGTTTTGGCCGCGAGGGTGGCCGCGAGGGGCTGTATGAATACGTCAAACCAAGTTTCCTGAAAGGTTTGAAACCTTTTGTTAACAAGCATCCTGTAGCGTCGGGCGAAGTGGCGATGGAAACGATTGACCGCACTCCGAAGATGTATGTCGGTGGCAAGCAGGCGCGTCCCGACAGTGGCTATGCAACGCCGGTTCTATCGGCGAAAGGCGCGCTGATTGGCCATGTTGGCGCGGGTAGCCGCAAAGATATTCGCAACGCGGTTGAGGCTGCGGCTGGGGCTTCTGGCTGGGCTGGAGCCTCGGGGCATAATCGGGCGCAGGTGATGTATTTCATGGCTGAAAACTTGTCGGCGCGGGCTGGCGAGTTTGCGGACCGGATCAGTTCGATGACGGGCGCGAACAAAGGGAAAGCAATTGCCGAGGTCGAGGCCTCGGTCGCGCGGCTGTTCTCTTACGCGGCGTGGGCGGATAAATTTGACGGTGCGGTGCATTCTGTGCCGATGCGCGGTGTGGCGATGGCGATGCATGAACCCGTGGGGCTAATGGGAATTATATGCCCTGACGAGGCGCCGTTATTGGGGTTGATATCCCTGATCGGGCCAGCCATGGCGATGGGCAATCGGTGCGTTGTTGTGCCATCTGAAAGCCATCCGTTAAGTGCAACGGATTTTTATCAGGTGCTGGATACGTCCGATGTGCCGAGTGGCGTGGTGAATATCGTTACAGGGCCTCAGGATGAATTGGCCAAGACCTTGGCGGATCATTACGAAATCGATTCCGTTTGGCATTTCGGTAGTACTGCGGGCGCGAAACTTGTCGAAGCGGCCTCCGCCCAGAACCTGAAACGGACGTGGACTTCGGGCGGTTTGGCGCGCGACTGGTATGACAACAAGCAAGGCGAGGGCCGTGAATTCTTGCGCCAGGCAACCGAAGTCAAGAACATCTGGACCCCTTACGGGGAATAATTTCTTGTGTGGGATATCTCGTTGATACGGTGAAGTCCATCCGTTTGGATACTGTCAATTTCGATCGGACATTAAGAAATCACAGTTCGGGGTTAGCCATATTCGGTTGGCCCCGATATTGTGCGTTCATTCGATCCCCAACGGTTT